>JAYUPM010000467.1:0-7244 GCA_043760145.1 Spartobacteria bacterium | reverse complement strand
CCTGCCTGCGTTCCCAAAAAATCCATCATTGAACCCCTGATGGAAGTCTCTCACTGGGTCCGCAGATTGCGCAGATTCTCGCAGATGACCGCAGATACAATAGAATCAAGACTCCCACCCCATTTTTTCCGCCCTGTGGGATGCTAGTGAAAACACTTCTCAAAGGCCTGCCACTTGGTTCCACCTTGGATTGGTGGCAGAACTCATTGACCAACTCCGCAGTGCCCGGCGTGGAATTGGAGAGTGAGAGTGAGAGTAGGAGGATGCATCTGAGATACCTCGACGCCGAGTTGCGTCCTTTCAGGGCTGATGAATCTTTTTGGACGCATACCCAGGGCGTTGCCGCTGGGCTGAGGGCTGGTTGCGCCTTCGGCGCGGAAGCGCGCGGGCAAAGGCCAAAGAGGCAAAGGCCAGTCCAAACAGGGGTTGATAGAATTGGCCTTTGGCCTGAATGGCGCGAACTTAAGCGGGTTTATCGTCCTCGTCCTCGTCCCTCGTCCTCGTCCTCGAAAACGACAATGTACGGGGAATCGAGGACGAGGGACGAGGACGAGGACGAGGGACGATATTTCCTTAACTTCGCGCCATTCGCCTTTGGCCTTTTCCATTCCGGCTTACGCCGACCGGCTAATCTCCATCCTCTTTTCTGCAGCGTTAAGTGTTCTTATCATCCTTGTGTTTGCGTGCACCCTTTGCCGCATAAATGCGGGACTACAAACTAGGAGGGGAGGAGAGTTGATCGGGATTTGATTTGAGTAACGGCCCATTGGGCGTGTTCGGCGATGAGTGGTTCGCGGTCTTGGACGGCTTGTTCCAAGGCGGGCAGATCCTCATCGCTGCCAACATTGCCCAATGCGACACAGACATTGCGCAGGAAACCCCGGCGCTTGATTCGTTTGATCGGCGATTTTTTGAACAATGTCCGGAACCCTTCGTCATCGAGACCGAGGAAATCGCGCAACGCCCATTCGTGGACAAATGGTTTTGCGGCAAATGCGGCTTCTGTTGAGGCTTGGGCAAATCGGTTCCATGGACACGCGCTCAGGCAATCGTCGCACCCATAAATACGGTCCCCGATCAGTGGGCGGAACTCTTCCGGGATGCTCCCTTTCAGCTCGATGGTGAGATAAGAAATGCAGCGGCGGGCATCGAGTTGATGCGGCCCCAAAATTGCCGCAGTGGGGCAGGCATCGATGCAGCGGGTGCAACGGCCGCATCGATCCAGAGTCGGTTCATCCGGGGCGAAGTCCAAGGTGGTGAGCAGTTCGGCGAGGAAGAACCATGTGCCGAGCGTGGGATGAATCAACATGGTGCTCTTGCCGTGCCAGCCGACCCCGGCCATTGCGGCAAAATCCCGCTCCAGGACAGGGCCGGTATCGACGTAATAACGTTGCCTGCCGCCGCGGTCACTGAGCCACGAATCGAGCGCCTTGAGCTTGGGCTCGACCAAGTCGTGATAATCCTCGCCCCAAGCGTAATGCGCAATTCGTCCATGGGCCTGGGATCCTGACGTGGTTGGCGGTTCGCCCTGCCAATAATTGAGCGCAAGGACGATCATCGATTTTGCCCCGGGCAGGACGAGTTGCGGATCGGTGCGCCGATCCTGGTTGCGGCTCAGCCATTCCATTTCACCGGCACGCCCTTCAGCCAGCCATGTGCGGAATTCATCGGCGTGAGGCGGTTCGGTGCATGGGGCGACGCGGCAGATCTCAAACCCGAGGCTGCGAGCGTAGGCATTGAGCGAATCCTTCACAGGCTAGGTTTGCTGGAAATGACGGTGGAAGCATGCTGGAGAATGGATTGGGCGACTTCTTCCTGGGTCAGATCCGTGGTGTCGATGGTCACCTGGGCCACTTCATTATAAAGATCCCGCCGCTGGGCGAACATGGTGCGCAATGTTTCCCTCGGGTTCTCAGTTTGGAGCAGCGGCCGGTTCGTATTGCGCGATACCCGTTTGAATAAAACCTCTTCGCTTGCCGTGAGCGCGACGACGAATCCCAGTTCGCGGAGCAGGGGCCGATTCCCTTCCCGCACCACGATCCCGCCTCCCGTTGCCATCACCCGGCTGCTTTTTCCCTTCAAGGATTCCAGCAGCGCGCTTTCCAAGTCCCGGAAATGGGCTTCGCCGTGTCGGGCGAATATCTCGGGGATATTCATCCCGGCGTGCTCGATGATGAGGCGGTCCGTATCGAGAAACTGGTAACGAAGTTTGCCTGCCAGCAACCGGCCTATCGACGATTTGCCGGTCCCCATGAAACCGATAAGAACTATGTTTTGAAGGGACATGGATGTGGAAGTGGGACAGGTGGATGAGTTGGTTCACCTCCATTCTTTTACAGAATCCCGCCAACTCCAATCCTCCATTGCAGGCATCGCGCTTGCCAATAAGCGCCACCCTGCTCCAATACGCGGCCATGAATTCTGCCGCGCCAATTGTTGCTGTCATCATGGGGAGCAAGTCCGACTGGAAGACCATGAAACATGCGGTCGAGATGCTTGAGGATTTTGAAGTCCCCGTCGAAAGCCGCGTCGTCTCTGCCCATCGCACACCTTCGTTGATGGCGGATTTTGCCCGGGATGCCGCCGGTCGCGGGATCCAGGTGATCATTGCCGGGGCGGGCGGGGCGGCGCATTTGCCGGGCATGATTGCCGCCCAGACGGAACTGCCGGTCCTCGGGGTTCCTGTGGAGAGCAGGGTCTTGAAAGGAGTGGATTCGCTTTTATCGATCGTCCAAATGCCGGCGGGTATCCCGGTGGCAACCTTTGCAATTGGCGTGGCCGGGGCGAAAAACGCGGCGCTCTTTGCGGTGAGTATCCTTGCATTGCGGGATGAAAAAATCCGGCTGGCCCTCAACGCGTTCCGGGAGAAACAAACCGCATCCGTTCTCGCCTCGGTGTTGCCATGACCAAGCGCCAGGTTTTTTTACCCGGAAGCCGCATCGGGATCATGGGGAGCGGACAACTCGGGAGAATGTTCGCCATCGCCGCGCGCCGCATGGGCTATGGAATCCAGACGTTCTCGCCGGAGCGCGACACCCCGACTGGCCAGCTCGCGGATCGGGAAGTGGTTGCGAGTTACGATGACGCCGAGGCGGTCCGGGAGTTCGCGCGCGGCATCGATCTGCTCACTTTCGAGTTCGAAAATATCCCGGCGCAAAGCATTCAATGGGCTGCGGAAATCTGCGAGGTGCGCCCATCCGGGACGGTGCTTCATATTTGCCAGCATCGGCTCCGGGAGAAGAACTTCCTGCAAGAAGCCGGTTTGCCGCTTCCGAAATTTATGCCGGTCAGCAATGAAGCGGAGTTGCGGGCTGCGGTTGAAGAAATCGGGACACCGTCGGTTTTGAAGACAGCCGCATTCGGATATGACGGCAAAGGCCAGGCCAAGCTCGGCCCTGAAACGGATTTGGAAAAAGCATGGGAGCCGTTTGAAGGGAGGGGGGCGGTGCTTGAGCAATGGGTCGAGTTCGAGAAAGAGATTTCTGTGATCGTCGCCAGGGGAGGGGACGGACATGTGGTGTCATACCCTGTTTGCGAGAACATCCATCGTAATCACATTTTGGATGTCACGATTGTGCCGGCCGAGGTCGGGTCGGAGGTGGCGCAGCGTGCCCGTAAACTTGCGGAGACCGTGGCCGAGAAGCTGGATCTTGTCGGGTTGCTGGCGGTCGAAATGTTCCTGTTGGCCGATGGTTCGATCCTCATCAATGAACTGGCACCGCGCCCGCACAACTCCGGTCATTTTTCTTTTGATGCGTGCGTGACGAGCCAGTTCGAGCAGCAGCTTCGAGCGGTGTGTGGTTTGCCACTTGGTTCCACCGATTTACTGCGTCCCGTGGCGATGGCCAATCTACTCGGCGATCTTTGGGTCGATGGCGAACCGGACTGGGTTGCTGCCGCCAGATTCCCCGATGTGAAGATCCATCTCTACGGAAAAGCCGAGCCGCGTCCCGGGAGAAAGATGGGCCATTTGGTGGCGTTCGGCGCTGATACGACCGAGGCCCGGGAACGCGTATGCGCGGCCCGGGAGGCGCTTGGGCGCAAACCATTGCAAGTTCGATGACACGCGAAAATGTTGCGACGGAGCTCGGGAGCGGGCCGGAATGTATCGCGCGAGCAGTGCAGCTTTTGCGTGAGGGGGAAGTGGTTGGGCTTCCGACGGAAACGGTTTACGGGCTTGGGGCCGATGCTTTGCAACCAGAAGCGGTGGCGAAGATTTTTGAAGCCAAGGAGCGTCCTTATTTTGATCCGCTCATTGTCCATCTTCCGAGCGTGGATTGGCTGGAGCGCCTGACAGATGTCCCGGCTTCGAGCCGCGCTCTTGTCGGCCGATTGATGGAAGCGTTCTGGCCAGGACCGCTGACGCTTGTGCTGCCGCGTCGGCCGCTGGTGCCCGATCTCGTCACGTCGGGGCTCGATTCGGTCGCGATCCGGATGAGCGCGCACCCGGTGTTTCAAGCGGTTGCGACGGCTTTTGGAGGGCCCCTGGCAGCGCCCAGCGCCAATCGATTTGGGCGGATCAGCCCGACTTGCGCGGAGGATGTGCGCAAGGAACTCGATGGGCGCATCCCGCTAATCGTGGATGGCGGTCCGACAGAGCACGGCATCGAATCGACCATTGTTGCGGTGGAAGGAACTGCTTTACGCATCCTGCGCAGTGGCCCAATCACAGCCGATCGACTGGCGCAGTTTGGTGAGGTGCGCATGGCCGGGACCGGACAAAAAATCGAGTCTCCAGGACAGCTCAAGAGCCATTACGCGCCGCGCACTCCGATGAGTTTGGGAGACGTTGCGGGCGGGGGAAAAAATGTCGGCTTGCTCGCGTGGACCGGAGCCGGTCACGGATTCGGGGCAATTGAAATTCTGAGTGCCACGGGCGATCTGCGGGAAGCCGCGGCCACTTTGTTCGCAAAGATGCGCCGCCTCGATGAAGCCGGCCTTGAACGAATCGTGGCGCAGCCTGTTCCTGAGCATGGGCTCGGGATCGCCATCATGGACCGGTTGCGCAAGGCGAGTTACCGGGAGGGGTGAAACGGGTTTATGGTTTCTCCCTCTACCAATGGACTTGATGGACCGAATGGACCCGGTGGACTGGATGGACGGAGCGCGGCGCCGCGCAGAATCAATACGCGGGCTGCGGGACTGGTTGCGGGGGCGGTGATGTGCAGCCGGCTTCTCGGCCTTGCCCGGGAACTGATCCTCGCCAAACTTTTTGGCGCTGGCTTTGCCATGGACGCTTTTGTGGCGGCATTCCGGGTGCCGAACCTGCTGCGGGATCTATTCGCGGAAGGGGCGCTTTCCACGGCTTTTGTGACGACTTTTTCAAAGAAGATCGAGAGCGACGGGGAAGAGTCGGCATGGGTTCTCGCCAACAAGGTGGCCACATTGGCCACGGTCGTCCTGAGCGTGCTGACACTTGCTGGGATTCTTTTCGCCCCGCAACTGATCGGGCTTCTTGCGGGCGGGTTTAGTCCGGAAAAAAAAGAGCTCACGGTTCAGCTCACCCGGATCATGTTCCCATTCATTCTCATGGTTTCGCTGGCGGCCCTGGCGATGGGGATGCTCAACGCAAAGAATGTGTTCGGGATGCCGGCAATGGCTTCCAGTTTTTTCAATCTCGGCTCGATTGTCGGCGGCGTTTCCATCGGCTGGTGGCTCGATCCCTCTTTTGGAGAACGCGCTCTCATCGGCCTCGCTCTCGGAACCCTCATCGGCGGCACATTGCAGCTCGTGGTCCAGTTCCCGGCACTGGCCCGGGCGGGGTTTCGTTTTCGGCCGGATTTTATTTGGCGCGATGAAGGCGTGCGCAACGTGCTGAAGCTGATGGTGCCCGCGGTGATTGCCGCGAGCGCGGTCCAGGTGAATGTCATGGTGAATGGCCGGTTCGCTTCGGAGCTGGCGGGCGACGGACCTGTGAGCTGGCTCAGTTATGCTTTCCGTTTGATGCAGTTGCCCCTTGGACTTTTCGGGGTCGCTATCGCCACCGTGACGCTCCCGTTGATTTCGCGCAGTGCCGCAGCCGGCAACCGGCAGGAGTTCCGGACCAATCTTGCAAAGGGAATGCGGCTCGCGTTCCTGCTCACTGTCCCATCCACCGTGGGACTGGTTCTTCTGGCCCGGCCCATTATCAGCCTGATTTACGAACGCGGAAAATTCACCGACATCGCCACCGATCAGACCGCCGCTGCCCTTCAATGTTACGCGCTCGGCTTGGTGGCTTATTCCGGGATCAAAGTGCTGGCCCCGGCTTTTTACGCAATCGACAAACAGAAGACTCCGATGCTGGTGAGCTTCGGGGCCATTGCGGTAAATCTGGTGCTTAATTTCGTGCTGACTTTTCAGTTGGATATGGGGCATCGCGGGCTCGCGCTTTCGACCGGCGGCGTTGCCCTCATCAATTTTATCGCGCTCTACATTCTGATGCGCCGCGAGACCAGACTCCTCGACACGAAGCTGCTGTTCGTCACGCTCGCCAAACTCCTTGTCGCATCGGTGCCGCTCGCGGCCATTTGCATTGCTGCGCAATACACCGTGTTCGCCAATTGGGCGGACCTCCCATTCTCCTTCCGGGCCATTTACCTTTTCGTCACGATCGGGGCCGGCGGAATTATTTTCTTCGGCACGGCAATGATTCTGCGCATCGACGGGCTCGAAGAGGTCACCGCTTTAATACGGCGCAAGCTGGCTCGCTTTTCCAAGCGCTGATTTGCCCGACAATGCTAGATTATCTCAATCGCTCTCCATTTTTCTCATGAGCCCATCCACTCCGCCTGTTGATATTTACGCCGACCCGGCCTTCTCCATGGCCACCGAGCAGTTCCGTGTCATCGCCGATTATCTCGGCATCGATGATAATTTGCGGGCCCGGATGATTTACCCAAAACGGGCGATGGCGGTCAGTTTGCCGATCCACCGCGATAACGGGAAGATCGAGGTTTTTCACGGATACCGTGTGCAACATCACTTGACCCTTGGCCCGACCAAAGGCGGGGTCCGGTTTCATCCGCGGGTCACGTTGGGAGAAGTCACAGCGCTCTCGATGTGGATGAGCTGGAAGTGCGCGTTGACCGGTTTGCCATACGGTGGTGCCAAGGGGGGAGTGGCAGTCGATCCACGCCAGCTTTCGATGCGCGAACTCGAAGCGCTCTCCCGCCGATACATGCAGGAAATGATTCCGTTTGTGGGGCCCCGCACCGACATCATCGGCCCGGACATGGGGACCGATGAGCAGGTCATGGCTTGGT
>JAYUPM010000466.1:0-7255 GCA_043760145.1 Spartobacteria bacterium | reverse complement strand
TCGCGCTCCTCGTGATCGGCGGGGTGCCAATTCCGCTGCAAGCCGCAATGGACGACGGCAGCCAGTTTAACCGCAAAGAACACAAAGAGCACAAAGGGGCTTTTCTGCTTTGCGATCTATGCGTTCTTTGCGGTTACAAGCGGCAGAGGACCGCCGCACTACAAAACGCTGTCGCGATCAATAGCGCGTCTTTTATTCCGACAGGTGTTACCGATTTAAAAGCGGGTCAGAGGGCGGCTGGGAAGCCGGTGTCTGTTTAGCGTGTTTGTCTGAGTATCGGCTGCTGGATGGGAGATTGAAAATTGTAGATTGAAAAATGAAAATTGAAAATTGGATGGACGAGAGCAGCTGTTCTCGAGTCTCGGTTCCTCAAATTTTCAATTTTCAATTTTCAATTGCCCGCTCCCATCCCGCTATCCCTTCCGAGAGCGGCAGAGGACTGCCATGTGGCCTATGTGTTGCGGAGACGCGTTGCGATTTCCGCATACCGCTCTCGGTGCCCACTGATTTCCCGCTCGCGACGAGGCCACTCTTTTTCCAAAAAACCCGTAAGTTTTCGGAAGAGGCCGGCTTTGAGCCGGATCGCGTCCAGCGGAAGTGATTCTTCGCAACGGATCCCGTGTTGGTTCCAGGCACGCAGTCCGCGCTCATCGCGTGTCAAATCGAGCACTCGATCAATCCACCCAAAGATTCACGGCCTGACCTCCAATCACGACGAATGGGATGCCCGTATCTGTCAACCGCGCGTAGACGGCTGTCAGGTCGTTGCTACTCCACGTCGCCATCTTCGTTGTCGGTAATTCCCACCGCGAGGCCAATGGTAAGCCCCTTGAGGTCGGAAGCGTCCCTCGTCATTCCCACGGTTACCAAGTCTGCGGCCTCTTTACGTGGCATAGCCAAGAGGTCCCGACGCCCGTTGGCTTTGCGCGTGGCGATCTCTTCCGGGCTTTGGATGCGAAACTTCATGGATTGACCCATCATGGTCGCTCAAATCCGGGGGCGAGCGCCACATAATATACACTCGGACTTCACTTCGCGTCACCGAGAGTCTTTTCGGTGCTGCTAGATGGGAGATTGAAAATTGTAGATTGAAAAATGAAAATTGGATGGACGAGAGCAGCTGTTCTCGAGTCTCGGTTCCTCAAATTTTCAATTTTCAATTTTCATTTTTCAATTGCCCGCTCTCATCCCGCAATCCATTCCGAAAGGGAGGACTGCCGCACTACAAAACGCTCTCGCGATCAATAGGGCGCCCTCTACTCCGACAGGTGTTACCGATTTAAAACCGGGCCAGAGGGCGGCTGGGAAGCCGCCCCTCCAAGCGCAATGAATTATGAATTATGAAGGATGAAGGATGAAAAAGGGGGGCAGGACGAAATGACGAAACCAGAATGACGGTAACCTCTGTGAGGCGTGGCGTTTTTTGGGGTGTGAAAAATGAAAAATGAGAATTTCGGGAAGGATTTTTCGGCCGATTATGGATTTCGCAGGGGCGTGGACCCCGGTTTGCGAGGAAAAGTTGGTGGCCCTGGGGGGGGGAGGGTGCCGCGAATTCTTTTGACGCTTTGCCGCGGCGCCCCCTAATTATAAGCCACTCTAAAGGATTGGCGAGTATCACACCTGCAGGATGAATGAAAAACCTGTGGGGCGACCGTCTGGGCGAGCGATTTTTAACCACTTACATCAAAAGGTTTACTCTGAATGTTTAATGGACTTTTCGGTCTATTCTCGAACGACATCGGGATTGATTTAGGCACTGCCAACACCCTTGTTTACGTCAAGGATCACGGGATCGTCCTGCGCGAACCCTCCGTCGTCGCCGTCCAGGCGGGCACCAACCGGGTTCTTGCCGTGGGCGATGAGGCCAAGCGAATGCTGGGGCGCACCCCCGGCAATATTGTGGCGATCCGCCCGTTGAAGGACGGGGTGATCGCGGATTTTGAAATCACCGAGGCGATGCTCCGGCATTTCATCCAGAAAGTGCATGGCAAACGCACTTTCTTCCGCCCCAGGCCACGCGTGGTGATCGCGGTTCCCTCAGGAATCACCGAGGTGGAAAAACGGGCGGTCAAGGAGTCGGCGCTGCATGCCGGGGCGCGCGAAGTGCATCTGATCGAGGAACCGATGGCGGCGGCGATTGGGTGCGGATTGCCGGTCCAGGATGCGGCGGGGAATATGATCATCGACATTGGGGGCGGGACGACGGAGGTGGCGCTGATCTCGCTTTCGGGGATTGTTTTTAGCCGGAGCGTGCGGGTGGCCGGGGATGAATTGGACGAAGCGATCATCCAATACATGAAGCGGGCCTACAATTTGATGATTGGTGAGCGGACTGCGGAGGACATCAAAATCAAGATCGGGAGCGCTTATCCGATTGAGAAAGAAACCACCATGGACGTCAAAGGCCGCGATCTTGTGGCGGGATTGCCCAAGACCCTGACCATCACATCCCAGGAAGTCCGCGAGGCGTTGCTGGAGCCAATTTCGACGATCGTCGATTCCGTCCGGGTCACACTGGATCGGTGTCCGCCGGAGTTGAGTGCGGATCTGGTGGATCGCGGGATCGTTCTTGCCGGGGGCGGTGCGCTTCTGCGGGGGCTGGATCAGCTACTCGCGGAGGAGACCGGGCTCCCTGTCCATGTGGCCGAAGATCCGCTGAGTGCGGTGGCCGAAGGCACTGGGCGGGCGCTCAGTGAAATCAAATTTTTACGCCAGGTCTCCACCAGCGATTCGCGGTGGAATGGCTGAACCCTTTGCCAGCGCCGGGCGCTTGTAAGAAACCAGCTCTTCCCTGATGAAGCAGCGTGCCAACATCATCGCGGTCGCCATTTTTTTGGCCTCAGTGATTGCCGTATTTGCATTCACGAAAACCCCGCGTGGAGTGCAGCAGCTCCAGTCGCGATTTCTCGGGATCATCGCTCCATTTTTGAAGCAGGGATCGAGCTTGGAACGCCAATTCACCGGGTTCCGGGAGGGGCTTAAATCCCTCAATGAGCTCGAGGAGGAAAATAAGCGGCTGGTGATTTCCAACAAGGAATTGAGCGCCACCAATCAAACGTTGCGCGGGCTGGAGGCCGAAAATAATCGGCTGCGCAATGCGCTCGGATACCGGGAGCGCTCCGAGTTTCAATTGATGCCGGCCCGGATCATAGCGCGCGACGCCTCGAGCTGGTATAACACCATCAAGATTGACCGGGGCAGCCTTGAACTGATTGAACCCGACATGCCAGCGCTCACGGAGGAAGGGTTGGTCGGCAAAACCCAGATCGTTTCTGAGCACGCTTCCACCGTCATCCTGATTTCTGACGAGAACTGCCGGGTCGCGGCAACGGTGGAGGGGACTCGGGAGCAGGGGATCATCCGTGGCGAGCGCACCTCGCATACGGGGGCACCGGTGATCAGTCTCAATTACCTCTCGAAGACAGCCAATCTGCGGCCCGGGCAAAAGGTCTATACGTCAGGGATTGGCGGTGTATTTCCCTCGGGCGTCCTGATCGGGGCGGTCAAGGAATTCAAAGCTCGCGAGCTGGACGGGTATGCAACCATCGTCCCGGCAGTTGATCTTTCGACGATCCAGGACGTGTTTGTTGTCGTGGATAAAACCAAATGAACGGACGCCTTGCAGACAATGGAAGTGGCGGGTTGGCGGGGAAAACCGACATCCGGGAGGGGGCGCGCGGATGATCTTCTTTCTGGTGCTATTGGCGGGGATGTTCCTTTCCCTGGTGGTGGAGCATTTCATTGGGCCGATTCCGCCCATGGGCGCCCGGGTGATGTTGATGCCAATCGTGATGTTTTATGGTGCCCTGGCGCTTCCGCTGTGGGGAATGCTGGCCCTGGCCTTTGCCGGTGGCTTCATGTGGGACGCCATCGCATCCCAACAGGTTGACTCGGGCGTTGAAATCGCATTGGGCTGGTCGATTATCCTTTACGCCGCGCTCGGCACCGTGATGAGCGGGTTCCGCCCTTTATTCCAAAGAGGCCGATGGGAAATCCATTGCCTGCTCAGCGGTTTTTGCACGGCAACCATTGTGTTTGTGGAGTTCATTATGATCAGCCTTCGGCGCGAGCCTGTGAATTTCCCTTTTAACGATGAGATCTGGTGGCGAATCGGCGGCGCAGGCTTGATGGCCGCCTTACTCTCCCCAATCCTCTTTTTCTTCTTCAATTATATCGCTTCCCTGATCGGTCACGACGTCCGGCCCGGGCGCATTCGCTGAAATGCCGAACCTTTTCCGATCATCGCGTCGAGGCCCCCGGGCAGAATGGAGAATTGCGTTCCTCGGCCTGCTCATGCTTCTCGGCCTCGGAGTGCTCGCTGGAAAGCTTTGGTGGGAACAGGTTCGAGGAGGGGATGCATGGGCAAAAAAAATCGCCGGGCGTTCGCAGGTCACGGTGCGAATCCCATCGGTGCGCGGAGAAATTCGGGATCGAAATGGCATCACGCTGGTTGGCAATCGCGCGAGCTACGAGGTCGATTTTTATCTCCCCGACTTGGTGCGCGGATTCAAGCGCCAGAATGGATGGGTGCCGCTGATCAAATACAAGGCCCCGGTGCGCCAGATGCTGACGGAAAAGCCCGAGGCGGACATTGTGCAGATAGTGAACACGAGCATCCTGCCACGGCTTCAGGAGCTGGAGTTGGCGAAGGATTACAGTTCCGAAAGGCTCCGCAAACATTACCGGAACGACACGGAGGTGCCGTTTACATACCTTGAGGAGCTCGACTTTCCGACGATTGCGAAGTTCTCAGAGCACGACATCGGATTGCCTGGCGTCGATATTTCGGTGCGGCCGGTGCGCGAGTATATTTACGGCGCATTGGGGGCCCATCTCCTTGGATATGTCGGGGCGCCGAATGACATCGATAAGTTGCCCGATGTCGGCGATTACACATTCTATCAGCCCGATGTGGAGGGGAAATCGCAGGTGGAGCTTTACCTCGACAAATATATCCGCGGCACCCCCGGGGTCCGTGTGATGGAACGCAACGTGAAGGGTGTGATCGATCGCGAGGTCAAATCAGTCCCGCCCAAGCAAGGCAACAATATCCTCCTAACCATCGACGCCCGCATTGAATACATCGCGGAGCGGGCATTGCGGGACGCCAAGATTGGGCGGGGCGCAGCAGTCGTGGTGAATCCAAGGAACGGCGATATTTTGGCCATGGTCTCGGTCCCTTCTTACGATCCCAATTCGTTTATCCCGAGTATCTCCGAGGTGGACTGGAAGACTCTCACCGATGATGAAACCGATCCGTTGACCAATCGCGCGATCCAGGGTTATGCGCCGGGTTCCATTTTCAAGGCAGTAAGCGGGCTGGCCGGTTTGCGCAAAGGGTTGACCGGTCAATCGGCGTTCACCTGTTCCGGCGGGGTGACCTATGGCACCAAATTCATGAAGTGCTGGGTCATGGACAAGCATATGCCTCCCCATGGCAGCCTCGGCCTTTCGGATGCCCTCAAGTGTTCCTGCAACGCTTTCTTTTACCAATGGGGTAACGCCGCCAAGATCGAGAACATCGAGGCAATCGGCAATGCCCTCGGCTTGGGCAAAAAAACCGCCATCCCGCTTTCGGGCGAATCTCCCGGGATATTGCCGGGGCCGGAATGGCTTCGGCAGATTGAGCCAAATGCCCGCTGGTCGGATGGTTATACGGCAAACGTTTCAATCGGACAGGGCTCGGTGGAAACATCGCCGCTCCAGATGGCGATGGTCGCGGCAACAATTGCAAACCGGGGGACTTCGTATCAGCCGCGCCTAGTGCATCGCGTGCTCGACCAGAGCGGGAAGGACGCGGTTGATGAGGAAGGAAAAGTGATTGCGCCACATGCTCCGGTGATTCGCGCGGATTTGCATGCCTTTGGAATCACCGATCCGCAGATCGAGTTGGTGCGGCGCGGGATGTGGAAGGTGGTCAATGAGCCGGGTGGCACCGGCAAACGTGCCCAGGTCAAGAATGTGGAGGTGGCGGGAAAAACCGGGACTGCGCAATTCTGGCGTGAAACCAAGGAAGGCCGGACCGTGACGAAGGTTAAGGATAACCACACATGGTTTATTTGTTTTGCCCCTTATGAAGAGCCCAGATACGCCATCTGCGTTTTCGTGCAGGGCGCCAAATCCGGGGGAGGAGTTTCAGCCCCGATTTGCCAGAAGATCCTTGAGGAAAGCCTTGCGCTGGAGAAGGGGTATGACCCCGGGATCAAGCTGTTGGAACCGGCTATTGGCAGTTTTGCGCCCATCGATATGGTGGACTATAAAAAGAGCGAGATTTCGGCCGAAATGACCGCGGATCTCGAAACGGCCGAGCACACCGATACCCCCGACAAGAAGAAGACCGGCCAGCAAGTGGGCGATACTCCCAACATTCGTGCGGCCCCCGATCAGGGGGGCAAGTTGCAGAAACGGGCGACCTCTGCAAAACCACAAGTAGACAAGCGCGGCTTCTTCGAACGATTCTTCGGCGCTAAGAAATCCGCCAACCCGCGTTCGGGGCCTCCTCCTGGGCGCCCTACTGGACGCTAAAATTTACCCCCAAGTGCTAAGCAAAGTTTACCCAAAATTCCTTTCCATGACCGAACGCGTTAAAAGACTTCTTGGTCTCGCCCCGAAGCAGACCGGCAACAAACTTGTTATTAATTCTGAAAAACTCGAGAGGCGCGTGGCGTTGCTCGAAAACGGAGTGCTCGAAGAATACAGCATTGAGCGGCAAACCGACCGGAACATCGTCGGCAGTATTTTCAAGGGCCGTGTAAAAAACATCGAGCACGGACTCAAGGCGATGTTCGTGGACATAGGCTTTGAGAAGAACGCATTCCTCCATTTTTGGGATGCGCTTCCGGCGGCCCTGGATAGTGGGATCGAAGAGGTGGACCGGCCGACCGGCAAAAAGGATAAGAAACGGATTACGGCCAAGGATATCCCGAGCATCTATCCGGTCGGGAGCGAGGTGCTGGTGCAAGTGACCAAAGGGCCGATCAGCACCAAAGGCCCGCGAATCACCACCAACCTGAGCCTTGCCGGACGCTATTTGGTCCTCATGCCTTACAGCGAGCAAAGCGGTATCTCGCGGAAAATCGAATCCCCAAAGGAACGGGAACGCCTGCGCAAAATCCTCAAGGAACTCGATGTGCCCGAAGCAATGGGCGTCATTGTCCGCACGGTGGGTGAGGGACAGCGGGCCCGCTATTTTGTCCGCGACCTGGGACTGTTGGTCGAGCAATGGAGGGCGATCGAGTCGGCAATGAAAACCAAG
>JAYUPM010000465.1:0-7277 GCA_043760145.1 Spartobacteria bacterium | reverse complement strand
CGAACCCTGCCCAACTCTTTTTGCCCGCTGTCACAGGAATCCTTTTGCCGCTCTCCGCTTGCTCTCTGCTCCTCTCGTCGCCAACTGAAAAGCCCTGCCCATCTATCACCAACTCGAAAAGCGGATCCATTCCCACATCTGACTTCGATCAAGCAAAATGGCGGCTTCCACGCCCTCCAACCCCTCGAGTCCGCGAAGACGGGCTACGGATGCCGGAAAAACTTTTTCACAACGACGCGAAATTTGCCCAATTCTTCGCTTGCATGACATAATATTTTACGTATAAGTTCCGCCCACCCCTACCTATCTATGAACAACCCCATACTCAGATCCCGGAATTTCACCGCTGCGTTGGCATGCTGCTTCGCTTCATTATCGCCGCTCTCCATAATGGCGCAAACCACAGTCAGAACGGTGCCTGCTGGGTATATCACAATGGATATTACTGCGGGTAAAGGAACCGCCCGCACCATTACAGTTCTCTCACTTCCACTCCAGGATACCGCCACCGCTGCGGGACAGGTTGTCGGTAGAATTACGGGAGTCACCGCCAATACCATTTCAAATTCCGCAGCGGGATGGACCGCAGGCGGTTTGTCAGTTACCGCCACTCCGTATCAGATCCGGATCACTTCAGGAACCGCGCTTGGACGGACATTCCTGCTCTCGACTGGAACCCCCAACACAGCGACAACGGTTACCCTTGATCCCGCGGATGCGGGGCTGACTAACTTAACCGCCTTGGGAATTGTCATCGGTGCAAGCGGGGACACTTACGAACTAATCCCCGCCGACACGCTTTCCAGTATCTTCGGGACGCCGGCAACCACTGGAATTCTGGGCTCCACCACTTCCACAACTGCCGATTACGTGCAGTTATTCGTTGTCGGGACATGGAAGCGATATTACTTCAACACCACCTCTAATGATTGGCGTCTGGTGGGCCTGGAAACCGCATCAAACAATCTGCCGATCCGGGCCGATTCCTCAGTCATGTTTTCACGCCTTCCAGCGACTGCCCTCCAGTTATTGCTGCTTGGCAGGGTGCCGTCCACCAACCGGAAAGCCCTTATCGCGAATTCCGGCACGACCTTCCTGGCTGATGGCTGGCCTCTTGACGCAACTCTCTCCACCAGCGGCATCCAGACCACGCCGGGGTGGGTTGCTTCCGCGAGCTCGAGCACGGCGGATGTTGTCCAACTCATGACCAACGGGGCATGGGGGCAGTATTATCATAACGGAACAAACTGGCTCGAGATTGGCCTCAATAAAATCAGCGATACGTTGCCTCTCCCTGCGGCATCTGGAGTAATTGTCCTTAAAAAAGGAGCCGTGACCGGCAATTCCGTTTTGACGCAGACCATACCTTACAACTTGTCGCTTTGATATTTTTATCCTGTTTCAAGACTAAGAAAAAGCGCCCCGCGCTGCTTGTATCCATCGTGGGCGTTCTCCTTGGGACTTCCCTGCTGGCCGTTGAACTGACCGGGTTCGGCACACCAGGCGATTTCACAATGATTTCGTCTACGTTTGCCACCAATACTCCGGGTCCCACAGAATATCAGATCATCGGCAACGATGGAGGAGACACCATCCTCGGCGGCCTCAGCGGACTAAAAGACATTACCGGGGAAGTAGACGCCCTTTATTTCACAGGAACATTCTCCGGTTTGCCCCCTGATAGCGCTTTCCAGATCCAGCTAGTCGATTCCTTCGGCAACCTCCGCACTTATGAAGGTTTGTGGAACAGCTTCGCCAATGGCACGCCATCGACGGTTACACTTAACTTTCTAAACCAGACCGGAAGTTTTGTTCTTACAAATGTTTCAAGTATTAGATTGCGGACCGCTGGTTCGGGATTCGAATCGATCAACTTGTCAATGGACCGACTCGAAGCCGTCGCCGCCATCCCTGAACCCGCCACCGCGATCCCGCTTGGCCTCGGTCTACTTGGCCTCCTCGCCCTTGAGATTTCCCGCCGCCAACGCGTGCAGCGAATCATGGCCAAGGTGTAACTTGGAGAAGCGGCTTCCGGTTTGTTTAGCCCCATCTTAATTGTGTAAGGTGCGGGAAAACCGGTGCCATTCGTGGGGTGGCGATTGTGCGCTCCCGCGGTTTCTCAGCCTGATCGATGCAGGCTCATCATTGCATCACGCGGGCGGGCTTTGGATTGCGCTGCAATGGCTCGTGTCAGGCGATCTTCGATCAGCCGGATTAGCTCGGTGAAATAGCGGGTGGATTCATCGAGGCCCGCTGTGGATGCGTAGCGGATGAGCGGATCGAGCAGCCACTTTTCGGTGGGCGCGACACGCGCTTGGAGGGTGCCGGCGTGGAGTTGGGCTTCGAGCCACTTGATACTGGATGGAACGTGTCCCAAGGGGATGCGCGCGGCACACATCGCGGCGCGGTAGAGAGTCTCGAATGTTTCCTCCGGGCGGTAAGCATGGACGGCGCGACCCACAGCGATCACATGATGGGCCAGTTCGCGAGTCTCGGCGCTTTCCGGCTCGGGCAGGATGTCGCGCACGGTAAGCAGCTGGAAAGCGCCCGTCTCGCCAATGGCTTTCAACTGCCCGAGCAGATTCCCAAAGAAATTGACCAGAGCCTTGTCAAACTCAACGCGCGTCGGCGTTTCGTCTTCTGCGAGGTCGAACCAACCGCCAAGGTTTTGCAGCACTTCCCAGCAACGTCGCTGCTGCGCGGGTCCGCCCCCGGCCAGTCGGGTGCGGCCACGGGGTCCGGGCCGATAAATGGCGTCGCCACCGTGACCGTCACGCTGTCCCGTCTGGATCGTAACTCCGCGCAGTAGCTTCCCGACGATGCGGCCCATGGCCCCGCTCCACAAATCCGGCAAACGCCCGTAGAGCGTGGATTCTTCCAAAGCCTCAACGAGAAAGCGCCGGACGCGCAGATGGTAAATGCCGTTACTGCAAAGCACGAGCAGGGGGAGTTCATCGACCGCTGCATCGATGCCATCGGTGGCGTAAAGCCGTTCAAGCAGCTCCACGAAATTTGTGACGACGGGCAATATTTGGTCGGACTGTGTGCAGACCAGCAGCACCTCCGGCAGCCAGTCCGAGTCGGCGCAGGCCAACAAGGTGGGCCGACACACACGGCCAGCCGATACCTGGCGAACACCGCCCTCGGTGGCGATGGATAACGTGCCCATTTCGCGGATCAGCTGGCCGCTGGTCGAACCTGCGCGCTCGATGAAGCAGACCCGTTCGTCCATGGCATCGAGCCCGTGCGTGAGATGAAAAAAGAATCCCACGCCAAGAGCCCCGGCCGGCAGGATTCCGACGGTGCCGGGTCGAATGCGATGGCCCATTACGAATCGCCCACGGTGGCCAACGCGTCGCGAGCCTTTTGCGGACTGTTGGTTTTCAAAATCAGTCGCGCCGGCTGGCCGATCTCCGCCGTGGAAGCGTAGGCGTATTCGATATTGATGCCCGCCATGGCGAGCGCCTCGCCGACTGCGGCCAGGTTGCCCGTGCGATCGTTCATCTCCACGGCCAGCACCTCGGCTTCAACGACCGGCAACCCCTCGGCCTTCAAAGTCGCTCGGGCCGCAGTCGGATCGCTCGTCATCAGCCGCACCATCCCTTGCTCGACATTGTCGATCACGCTGAACGCATCAATATGAATGCCGCGCGCCGCCAGTATCCGGCCAATATGCCCAAGCCTGCCAGGCTCATTCTCAATCGCCACGCTGAGCTGTCGTCGGAGTTCGGCAATCATGCTTTTAGACTATTCACGACTTTTTCGTGACGCGAGGAATTCGGGGGTATGCCGGGCCGAAAGGATTATTACGGCAGCAGCGGCACTTCGCAGAAAGTGAGTGCGGCGAGGCCATTGACGCCGTTGAGCAGCGTGTCCTGATTCCACTGGGTCTCTTTGAGATAGGTGATCTTTGTCGCTGTGGACGCTTCCTTTAATTTAAGCGTCAGCACGTTGCCAGTGACGCTGCCAGAGGCAACTTTGTCCTTCTCTCCATCCAGATAAAACTGACCCGCCAGCGCATCGGCCCAGACCACCGGTTGATCAAACTCCAGGGTAATCGTGTTTTTCGTGCCGCCGGCATAAGAGGCGTTCCGGAGATTGGGCGGGGTGATGGAAGTGGCGGGCACTTTGCCGTAGTTGTCCCGCTCGATCAGCGGCTGAATCAGGCGCGCAAATTCCGCCCAGCCAAGCAGCGGAAAATGACAACCGCCGGGCGGGCGGACGCCGAGCGTGGACATGATGCTCATGCGGGAATAGAGCTGCGGCAGGGTGCGCTGCTTCTCGCGCAGCATATCGCCCGCCCCGTCTCTGCCACCCATGCTGCATGCGTTCGGCCAGATCTGGAACACGTAATAGTGCTGCACGTTCGGAAAATCCTGTTTCCACGCTGCGGACATTTCCACAAACAATTGCTGGTAAGTCTCCCACCCATAACCACCCGTCGGCCCATCTGGAGGCTGGTCGCTTTCACCTTGATGCCACAGAATCCCGCGAATCCCGTGCGTCATCTTTGCCTGCTGTGCGCGCCACAACATCCTTCCGTAAATGGTGGTGACATCGGTCGGGTCGGCGACGTTGCGCTGGTGCTGGTCAATCCGCGTTCCTCCGACTGCGGCGTTGATGATGAAAATGGGCATCTTCTGGCTTTCGAGCAGCCGCTTGGCCAGCTCCATACCCCACCAGCCGAGTTCCGCTTTTTCGCCTTTCCGGGCTTTCCAGACCGGGTTGCACCAGAGGTTGCCCGGGGCGTCTTTTGGATTAGCAGGCGGGCTGCCATAACTACGAATCCACTCATTAGTATCCGGCGGGGATTGCTCGCCGGTATCCGTCGCCAGCGCGTTGGATTGGCCTTCAATGAGATAGGCATCGCCACAGACGATGTTGCCAACCGTTTGCTGCACCATCTCCTTCCCACCGACTTTCGTGCCGAACTCCACTTTGTATTTGATCAGCCCCGGCTTGAGTTTCACCGCGAAGGCGTAGGACTTGTCCGCCGCAGGCCTGGCTCCATCGGTTTTGATGAGCTTGTCATTGGCGTAGAGCTTGAGAAAGACCGAGTCAGCGGCTTCGGCCAGCGTGCCGTTGTAATAAAGCGTCCCCTCATTCTTGTCGTCGCGCGCATAGAACTGGCCCTCCTCCGGCTTCTCGTCCTTTGAAGGCGTCCGCGCCACCCATGAGTCGCTCTTCGGTTCCGTCACGGCGATAGTCGCGCTCTGCGTGGCCGACTTGCCGCCGTTGCTGATCGTTGCCGTCACCGTCAGCTTCCCGCTGTTCTGGGCGCGCTTGAGGATGAGTTTTCCCGGCGCGACTTCCTTGATCACCGCAAACGGCGACGCGTTCCAGACGATCTTAAAATTGCCTGCGCCCTTGGCCTGCAACGCGCTCAGATTGGTCATCTGCGGCAAGACTTCAATCGGTGTCCGTCCATCCCAGGAGGCTGGGGCCGTGAGCGTGAAAACCGGATCCGCGATGTCCTCCTGGATCTTGATCGGGATGTCCTTCGTCTTCACGCCGGCTGCCGTCACCGCCTTGAATCGCAGCGTCGCTGCCGCATCGCCCGTCACGCGTCCCGCGTCGAAGGTAAACGCGAAACGATCCACCGCCACAAGCGTCTCGCGCCCATCGCGGATAAGCGACCAGAACACCTTCTGCGCGCCGCCCGCCTGCGCGGTGAAAGTCGCGCTCTTCCCCTCCAACACCGTTGCTTGGGCAGGCAACACGGCAAATACCGCGCCCGGCCACACCACAGGTCCCACCAGCGTTTGCAGCGGTTTCTGGTTTTCAAACTCCAGCCGCACCCATTCCGCCGAGCGTGCCACTTTGGAGATGCGCACCTCGTCGAGGTCGCCGACGAAGTCGTAGGTGTTATACCAGCCGCCGAGCCAGAGCCGCGTCGGGCTTTTGATATCCAGCTTGGTCGTCGCCTCCCCGTCCAGCTTGCCATTGATGTAAATCCTCCTCGGCCCGTTGCCATACGTGTGCGCGACGTGAATCCACTCGCCTATCGGTAGCCGGCTCTTCCCCTCCACATTGGAAAAGTCGCTGTCCACATTCAAATGCGGCGGACTGCGAAACTGCATCCGCACCTTGCTTCCGCGCCCACCGCCTTCGTTACCCCAACCGATGATCGTCGCGTTTGGCCGCTCCGCGCGGAACCACGCCTCCGTGCTGTGCGCGCTATCCGCCGACGGGTAGTTCGCGATCTTGTCGCCGCCGAACACACCCTGCTTGCCAGCGAAATGCCGCGCCTTGCCAATTACCCCCGCCGTCGTCGTCGTTCCCACATCCTTCGAGTCGAGGGTGCCGACTTCGTCCGTCACGACATCGCCCATGTGCCACACGCTCGCGTAGCCATTCTCCGCGCTGAAAACGGCAGAGCCTTTGGATTCGCTGACGGCATCCGCCTTGCCCCAATGCGCTTTGATTTCCTGACGTTCGTTGCCTTTGATTTTCGGGATACGCACCCAAATGCTCGCCGTCCCGGTGGCCGTATCCCACAGCTCGATTTGATACGCCATCGGCATCCCGGTGGCAGTGGAAAAGCGCAGGTCTTCTCCGTTCGGTTTCGCCTCGGTGAAATTAAAGAAATCCTTGTGCAACCGCACCAGCACTGGAAATCCCTCCTCTACTGCGGACGCGGGAAGGTTCGCGCCGTCCGGGGTCGTGTTGAGGAAAATGGAGCCGCTCTTTTTCCAGGCTGGATACTGGGCCGTCGTCGTCGCAACTCCGGCGACGAAAGCGAGTGATGCGAGTAGACAAGTGAATTTCATATGGGATGGAGGGCCGAAGATAAATAAGCCCGCAGTTCCCGTCCAGCCCCTCAGCGCACTGTTTCGATTGCTCGCGCATTTGATATGAAATTGACAAGAGCCCCATTCGCAGCCGCGGTGAGTTGACGCTCCGCGGGAGATCGGACAATTTAGCCACATGAGCACGCTCGCTGAAATCGAAGAGGCCCTTCCTAAATTAACCAATGAGGAACTGATGCGTGTAGAGGCTCTCCTGCATTCGATGCAACGGCAGCGCGGGGTCGGGATTATTCTCGACGATGCTTATGGGGTGTGGACTGAGGACGATCAGGCGTCCGTTGCTGCGGAGGCTTGGGCGGTGCTCGATGAGGGAATTAAGCCGTGAGCGATCCGATGCGCGGTGAGGTGTGGTGGGTGGACTTGGGGATTGGAAGTTTGGAACCGCGAATGGACGCGAATAAACGCTAATGGGGGAAAGGAGACCGGAGTTTGTCCTGTCTTTTTCTTATTCGCGTTAATTCGCGTCCA
>JAYUPM010000464.1:0-2869 GCA_043760145.1 Spartobacteria bacterium | reverse complement strand
AGTGTCAACCCTGGCCGGGAGTCCTGGAACCAATGGCGGCGCGGATGGAACAGGGAGCGCCGCGCGATTTTACGTTCCCGAGGGATTGGTCGTTGATTCGGCGGGAGATATCTATGTCGTTGAAGCTTATAATAAAACTATCCGCAAGGTAACGAGCGCCGGAATAGTTACGACTTTTGCGGGGAGCGCTGGGATTTACGGCACCACCGATGGAAATGGAATCGATGCACGTTTTGGATCTCTGAGTGGAGCAGCGTTAGATCCAGCCGGAAACCTGTATGTTGCAGATCGAGGCAATCACGGGATTCGCAAGGTGACGAGCGGAGGGGTTGTGACAACGTTTGCTGGAAGCATTGGCATTAAGGGAAGCGTAGATGGAACGGGCAGCGCCGCTCGCTTTAACGGTCCCAGCGGAGTGACCGTGGGTGATGACGGGAATATTTACGTGGCGGATACAAACAATTCCACAATTCGCAAAGTTACAAGCGGGGGGGTGGTAACGACGTTGGCGGGAAGCGCAGGGAACTTTGGCAGCGACGCCAATGGAATCGGGAGCGCCGCTCGATTTGCCTTACCCCGTGCGGTCGCTTCGGACGGCGCCGGGAGCATTTACATGGTTGATAGTGCGAACGCCACAGTTCGCAAAGTGACGTCCAACGGAACGGTGATGGCGATTGCCGGGAGCTCAGGAATCAATGCCAGCGCGGATGGAACCGGGAGCGATGCACGGTTTTTCTCTCCCAGGGGAGTGGCCGTGGATACCGCCGGAAATGTCTACGTGGCCGATACCCTCAACCATACAATCCGCAAAGTGACGAGCGGTGGGGTGGTGACAACGCTGGCAGGAAGCGCAGGCAACTTGGGCAGCGCAGACGGGACCGGGACAGATGCGCGGTTCTACAACCCTAATGGTGTGGCGGTGGATGCTAGCGGAAATGTCTACGTCGCGGATTTCGGAAATCGGACGATTCGCAAAGTAACGAGCGCCGGGGTCGTCACGACGCTAGCGGGAAAAGCCGGGTTTGTGGGCGTCGCGGATGGAGTTGGGTCGGCCGCGCGTTTCCACAGGGTAACTGGCCTTGCCTTGGACGGTGCCGGGAACCTTTTTGTGGTCGACGAATATACCGGCATGATTCGCAAGGTGACCATCACTGGGCTGGTGACGACGCTTGGGCGTCCTGCTCCTTCAAATACAGAGTATATCGGCCCATACGCGATCGCTGTCGACTCGTCCGGCAATCTCTACGTCACCGATCTATACAACCATAACATCATTCTCGGCAGGCCACGGCCGGAGCTTACGCTCGACGCACCGCAGCCGGGGCAAAAGTTCACTGGAACTCAGGTCGTCATGAGCGGGAGGGTCACGGACCCGCAGGCGGTGGCAAGGGTTGAGGTGGTAATAAACGGGGGCCCGGCACAATTGGTAACGCTCAACGGTTCGGGTTCTGAGCTGACATGGACCCTCTCGGTGGTCCCGGAGAACGGCATGAACGCGGTGGTGCTGACAGCTTATGACCAAGTCGGCCGTCCCTTTCCATCGATCGTTAGCACGTTCACCTTTGTCCATCTGCGGCCGCAATTCGCCGGGCGTTACAACGGATTGCTCTTGGCTACAAACGACTCCCCAACGCCAATTGATCATCACGGCTTAGTCGCAATCACAACACGGACGACGGGAACCTTTTCGGGCAAAGTAATTCTGCGGGGGTTAACCTTTCCGATTAAGGGTAGCTTCCTTAACAATGGGAGCGCGCGCTTTGGCAAGGCGTTGACCCCGACTTTCGAATTAATAAATAAAGCCGCGCCGGCGAACGTCTCTCTCGGAGTGCTGGCCGTGTCTCTCGACACAACGCCGGGCGCGGAACGGATCACTGGAACGCTCACGCAGAGTTCAGTCGCGGTCGCAGTGCTCGACCATGCCGATCGCACTCTTTACACCGCAAAGACGAGCCCTGTTGCGCCGTTCACCAATGTGCCCACGGCACTGGCTAATCCGCTCAGCGATAAGGGTAAATACACGGCGATTTTTCTGGCAGGGCCTGCGCCAAACAACGCTGTTCCAGTGAATGACTTCCCACAGGGTGACGGATGGGCACACGTGCGCATCTCCCCGACTGGAATGGTGCGGATCACAGGCAAACTCGCCGATGGTTCCGCGATAAGCTATGGCAACGCGCTTTCAAAAAACAACGAGCTCCCGGTCTATGTGCGGCTTTATGCGCGAAAGGGCTTTTTGGTTGGCCCCGTCATGTTTGATTCCACGCAACCGGAGACAGATGCAAGCGGGGCGGGCCTGACTTGGTTCAAGCCCGCTAATGCACTGGACAAGATTTATCCTGCCGGTTGGCCGGACGGGATCGGCACGGACTTGGTGGCATCAAAGTTTGTAATCAATCCCTCGGCATCAGGGTTAAACGCGCTAGGTATAGCGGGGGTTACAACGCCAACAGTCAACGCCGTCCTGACTCTAGCGGATGGCTTTTTAATCACCGCTACGTCCAACGACATCTCAGTAACGCCCAAAAACAAAAGCACCGTTGTCGGTGCGACCAGTGGCCTAACAGGTGCGGAGGGACTCAAGCTGGCGATCGTTCCTAAGACGGGTGCCACCTTGGGAAGCTTCATCCATCCGGGTAATGGAAAAATGGTGCCATTTCGCGGGGTCGTCTTCCAGAAGACGCATACAGCTTCCGGTTACTTTCTGTATTTCCCTCCAAAGCCCCTCAACCTCCCTGCACCCAGTGGGATGAGCGGCGGGATATCCGTCGCTCCCGCGCCCTAGTGTAGCCCGCCTTACGGCTTGCACAGTATAAGTGTCTGGCTAACGTGAGGAATGCGAACCGCACCACTTATCAAGTTGACCAAG
>JAYUPM010000463.1:0-2871 GCA_043760145.1 Spartobacteria bacterium | reverse complement strand
TCCTGATGAAAATTTTCAAGCGGCGGCCGGCGGATTTGATGCACGTCTATTTTGGGCATACGGGCGTGCATCTGCTTCCACTGATCAAGGAATGGAAGATGCCGTGTGTGGTTTCTTTTCACGGAATGGATGTGCAATCCCGTCCAAAACAGGAGGGATACGACGGCCAAATGCAGCAGTTGCTTAAAACCGTGCCGCTGGTCCTTGCCCGGTCGCGCTCGTTGATGGATCGACTTGAAGAGCTCGGATGTCCCCGCGAAAAATTGCGGCTCAATCGCACCGGGATTCCGCTCGAGGATTTTCCTTTTAACGAGCGTCCATTTCCTTCGGAGGGCGCGTGGCGCTTTGTCCAGGCCTGCCGGTTGATTGCCAAGAAAGGCCTGCGCACTTCACTGATGGCGTTTGCCCGGTTTCATCAGGCTAACCCGAATGCGCGCTTTATCATCGCCGGCGATGGCCCGATGAAGCCCGAGATTGTGCGACTCGTCGCTGATCTGGAGCTCGGTGACTCGGTGGAACTCGCGGGATTCCTTTCGCAACACGCTCTCGCCGCCCTTTACGCAAACTCACATCTGTTTTTGCATCCGAGCGAGATGCCGCCCGACCAGAACCAGGAAGGAGTCCCCAACTCGATGCTTGAGGCCATGGCCACCGGATTGCCAGTGCTCGCAACCCGGCACGGCGGCATTCCTGAAGCGGTGACACATGCGCAGACGGGTTTGTTGGTTGAGGAACGCGACGAGGAAGCGCTCTATCAAGCGATGTGCGAGATCACGAGCGGGGAGGGGATTTACAAGCGATTTGCGGCTGCGGCTGCGGCTGCGGTGCGCGAAGAGTTCGAACAGACCAAGGCGGTGTCCAAGTTGGAAGCCATCTACGACGAGGCCCGGGAGATCACTCGGTAAACGAGACGCCATGGCTTCATTCGCTTATCTCTTTGAGCGGTTCCCATCTTTTGTGCAGACCTTCGTCTACCGGGAAGCCATGGAGATGGTCCGCCAGAAAATGGATCCGTTGTTGGTCTCGATCCGGCGCCCCGAAGACCCCGCGGCGGTCGCCGAATCGATTACTGCTGAGATCCTTTATCTGCCGGAATCCGATGAGATGCGCGCGAGTGCTGATCAACTCAGGGCTGCGCGCTCGCTGCCTTTAAAAGTGCATCGGGCGATCCCAAAAGCGCGCCTTGAGAAAGATTCGAACCGTCTCTTTGAAGCGGTCTGGCTCGGGCCGCAACTGCAGCGCGCCGGGATCAAGCATGTGCATGCCCACTTCGGCGGAATGGCCGCGCGCACAGCATGGTGGCTCAAAGAGTTGTATGGGATGAGCTACAGCTTCACCGGTCACGCCAACGATATCTTTTGCGAGAACGATTATCCCATCACCAATGCCGACCTTGTGGCTGGCGCCAGGTTCGTTGTCACGGAAACTGACTTTGCCCGGCGTTGGATGGAGGAAAAATATCCGCGCGCCAAGGGCCGCGTGTTCCGAGTGTTCAATGGGATCGACTCCGACTTTCCACCTCATCAACCCACAGGCGACAAACCGCGGATCCTGTCAGTCGGACGGTATGTGGAGAAAAAAGGATTCGGTGATCTGATCCGGGCTTGTGCGTGGCTCCGCGAAAACGAACAGCAATTTGAGTGTCTTATTGTCGGCGGAGGCCCGCTGGAGGCTGATTTGAAGGCACAGATCGACGGGGCCGGGCTTGGCGACGCGGTTCAGTTGCTCGGGCCGCGTTCCCAAAAAGAAGTGCGCGAGTTGCTCGCCAGCAGCCATCTTTTTGTCCTCGCGTGCGTCCCCGATTCAGAAGGCGGCAGCGATAATCTTCCGACCGTGATCATGGAAGCGATGATGTGTGGTGTGCCTGTGGTTTCCACTCGGCTCGCCGGGGTCCCCGAAATGATCGATCACGGCCAAAGCGGGCTGTTGGTGGAGCCGCATCGTTCCGACGACCTTGGGGCCGCGATCGCCTCGATCCTGCGCGATCCCAAGCGAGCCCGTGAATTTTCCAGTCAAGGCATGAAGAGCGCGCGCGAGCAATTTGCCCTGGAGAGAACCACCCGTTCACTCAAGCAGCTATTGGTGAAACACGCCGGGATCGTGGCGCCAAAGGAAGCGCGCGACCTCGACCCTGAATTGGGAAAGAGCCGCGGATGGCGATGGTGGAGGTAGACCACGAATGAATACGGAGAGTTGGGGCATTTACGACACGACAGCGCAACTGCGACCCGGCCTTACCGGTGCTCCAGGCCAAACGTGAGCAGGCCGATGCTGTCATTCCAAATCCCGGGCTTATCGGTATGCATTACCACCGAGATCACTTCACGCCCGTCGCGCAGGGCGGCACTGACCAGAACTTGTTGGGCAGGGTTGGTGTATCCAGTTTTGACCCCGGTGCATCCCGGAAACCGCGTCAGGAGCCGGTTGTGATTATAGAGTTCGCGGACGGCGACCTGCGTGACCCATGGGTGCTTGTGGGTGGCGACGATTTGGCGGAAAAGCGGTTGTTGCATCGCGGCGCGGGCGATCAGACCGAGGTCGCGCGGCGTGGTGTAATGCTGGAGGTGATGCAACCCGTGTGGGTTCATAAAGCGGGTGGAAGTGGCGCCAAGTTCCTGGGCCCGGCGCGTCATTTTTTCGCAGAACGCTTCGATTGACCCGGCGTTGTCCCGGCCCAGGGCGTGCGCGACGTCGTTGGCGCTTTTTAGCAGAAGCCCATAAAGCATTTGCCGACGGCTGTATTGGTCGCCCGGTTTTATCTCAAGGCTGCTCTCACCGACCTTGCTGTCCTCAGGCGTGATCTCGATCGGCGAGTCCAGGTTTCCGGCTTCAATGATCAGAAGCGCGGTCATGATCTTGGTCGTGCTCGCC
>JAYUPM010000462.1:0-2874 GCA_043760145.1 Spartobacteria bacterium | reverse complement strand
GACTCTCGATCTCAATCCCCAATGCCCTCATCGCCCCCATCGTCCTCAAGCAATCTTCCCCCGGTAAAAAACCACGGATGACACATGTCCCGTTGCTCATGGCTGCCAGCATCACCGCCCGATGCGAGATGCTCTTATCCCCCGGGACGCTGATTTCAGTTTGTATCGCCGGTGCCCGGCGGATTTTCCAGTCAGCCATTTATAGTCGGGGTAACCGCAGCCGGTCTCGCCGGGCTTTGGCATGGGTAAGAAATTCGTGCATCTGTTGGGCCGGACAATCCGTTCCCAGCAGTCTTATGATTTCGTGAAGTTTTTCAATCATTGCCTCAGCCGATTTTCGCACCGCCCCTCGATTGGCCTGTAAAATTTCCGTCCACATCGCAGGAGACCCACTTGCGACGCGGGTCGTGTCGCGAAATCCGGGGCCGCAAAAATCGAATGCCGCGGGTTCGTTGGCGGCAATCATCTCGACCAGGGCCGCCGCCAGGAGATGCGGGAAATGGCTGATCGCGGCAACCATCCGATCATGTTCATCGGCAGGGAACTGATGGACCGAACAACCGAGGGATTGCCAGAACGACTGGATCGCCTCGATGGCGGCAGGTTGCGAATGGCCATCTGGAGTGACAATGCAGACCGCGCCTTCGAAAAGATCTGCGCGGGCAAATTTCATCCCGGATTGTTCCGAACCCGCCATTGGATGACTGCCGACAAAATGGCCGCGCTTTTGAAAGATCGGCGAAAGGGCCGAAACGATTGGCGCTTTCACACTCCCCACATCGGTAATGAGCGTCTGGGGCGTAATGAATGGAGCCAGGCCGATCGCGAGGATTTCCATGGAATTAATCGGCGTGCAAAGGACAACCAATTGGGCGTCGTTAACAACTTCCTCGAGATTCGTTGAGGCCAGATCTGCAAAGCCGCCGGCTCGCGCCTCTTCAACAGCCTCCGGACGCCGCGCCCATATCGCGACGTTCCATTCCCCTCGCTCCCGCAGCGCGAGCGCAATGGATCCTCCAAGCAATCCCGGCCCGATGATCGCCACTTTCTTCATGAAACGAAAACCCCGGCTGGCGGCGCGATGCCGGACCAGCCGGGGATTGGAAACTCTTCGATATTCAGAAGGCTTACGGGACCAGGAAAATCTTCCCGCTATAAGGATCCTTTACTTCCGTCCCGGGCGGCCACCCGCGAACATCCACATAACCATCTGCGGGCGCGTAAGGGCTGGTCACAAAGCCGGGCTTGCCGGGAACCGGTTTGCCATACTCCGGATTGCCGACCCGGGGCGCAGGAGCCGTTGTGGGAGTCGTCTGCGTTGTTTCGACGGTTTCTTCAACCACGGTCTCCCGAACCGGCCGATCAACGACCTCAGTTTCTTCGACCACGACAACGTCCTGCGGTGGAGTAAACCCAGGCCGGGTTCTCGGTTTGCGCTGGCTTTCATCCGCACAAGCGCCAAAAAAGCAGGCACCCGCCAGCAACGTTACAGCAACAGAAAATCGCTTCATGGGTTTGGCTTACCGTATTTTGCCTTGGCGTGACAATGCTTATCCCGACCAAAGAACATTTTGGACCGCGGCGGCAGGCGACAGCGCGACACCGCTTTTGGAAATATAACGGTTCCAGCGATCCTTCAAATCCTCTGCGTCTCTGCGTCTCTGCGTTAAAAGTCTGGCTCCGCGTTACTTCCGCGTCTCTGCGTTAAAATCGCCGCTCGTTGGGTTAATGAAATCCCTAATGTTTTGTTTCCACGGAACCCTGGGTCGGGGCGAGCACGTCGCCTTGGGCTAGTCGGCGTTGGAACATTTCCAAGGCAATCCCGTGGCACTGCTGCGCGAGGACCGGATTGTGACGCGGACCTTCATCGCGAAGAAATGCGTGGGCCGCATTAAACTCCAGCCACTGGAAATGAGCGTTTGCCTTGTGTAACGTCTCCTGGATTAAACGGCGTCCCTCGTAAGGGACATGCGGATCCTGGCGCCCGAAAATCATGAGCAATTCCCCTTTGATTTCGCCTTTGCTGGCTCGTTCCAATGAATCGTCATTCGTGTCGGCCCCGAGTCCGCGTTTGTGAATATCGGTTGCGTAAAAACAAGCCGTTGCCAGCACATCCGGATTCATCGATGCCCGGAACGCAAGATGTCCGCCAATGCAAATCCCCATGACCCCAAGCTTCCCGGTGCTCGCCGGATGCGCCGCAAGGTAATCGAGCACAGCCCGCGTATCGTGATCGTAGTTGCCAAGCGGCTTGATGATCTTCAGTTCGTTCCCGCGATCTGCTCCCGCCCCATCATATGGCAACGCTGTCCCGGCCGCTTCGTATTCGTGGAAAATCTCCGGCACCGCCACGATAAACCCGTTCCCGGCAAGCATCGCAGCTGTCCTGCGAATCGGTCCGGTGACTTGAAATATTTCCGAGAAGAGAAGGATCGCCGGGTATTTTCCCGCAGCAACCGGCCGAAAGACATAGGTGCGGACAGGACCGCTCGGAGTCTCCAGGTCAACAAATTCGTGGTCGGCAATAGTCATGGGGGCAAAGTAAGTGCCAATCCCTCTCCCCATTCAAGCAAGGCTTCCCCATCCCGGCATCCCGGCGTTCAGGCGGTCGTCCTCGTCCTCGTCCTCGTCCTTTGAATTGCTGATCGCGCATCAAAGCGGCAGACTGCCGCTTTCGGAAACTGGGAGGGGCGGCTTCCAGCCGCCCTCTGACCTGTTACGCCAAATCACAGCGTCGCTTTGATCCACAACCTGCCAATGCGCCCCGCGCCCCTTTTCATAATTCATAATTCATCCTTTTCTTCGGTAACACCTGTCGGAGTAACTGGCCCCGCCGAGATCATCGCGCCCCCGCTCCCCGGATAATCTCCAGCA
>JAYUPM010000461.1:0-22460 GCA_043760145.1 Spartobacteria bacterium | reverse complement strand
TGGCGGTCCGAGTGTAGGCTGCCATGAAATCACTTGCCGCACCAATTTTTGCCCTCCTGCTGTCCGCCCTCTCTGCGACAACGCGCGGAGCGGAGCCGCCGGCCGCAACATCCTCTCCGCTTCCTGGGAAAGCAGCAAAGGGGATGGACCCTGGAATCGTTGGCGAAGAGAAGGCGGTGCTTACACAGGCTCCGAATGTGCCGCCGCCGATCAAGCGCAAGCACGCGACAAAGGTGGTCGTAAAGTTGGAGGTCATTGAGGTGGTCAAACGCATGGCGGATGGCGTGGACTATTTGTTTTGGACATTCGGGGGCGAAGTGCCGGGACTCTTCATCCGGGTGCGCGAAGGCGATCTCGTTGAGTTTCATCTCGGTAATCATCCGACCTCCAAGATGCCGCACAACATAGACCTGCACGCGGTCACTGGCCCGGGCGGCGGCGCGACTTCCTCCTTCACCGCGCCTGGACACAGCTCGCAGTTTTCATTCAAGGCGCTCAATCCCGGCCTCTTCGTCTATCACTGCGCGACGGCGCCGGTTGGGATGCACGTCGCCAACGGGATGTATGGGCTGATCCTCGTCGAGCCGAAGGAAGGACTGCCGCCAGTGGACAAGGAGTTCTACGTGATGCAGGGCGATTTTTATACGAAGGGAAAATTCGGCGAGGAAGGCTTGCAACCCTTCGACATGGAAAAGGCCGTGGATGAAAGGCCCAGCTACGTGCTTTTTAACGGCGCGGTCGGCTCGCTCATCGGCGACAAAGCGCTCAAGGCAAAAGTCGGCGAACGTGTGCGCCTCTTCATTGGCAACGGCGGGCCGAACCTTGTCTCGTCGTTCCACGTCATCGGCGAGATTTTTGATCATGTGTATCAGGAGGGCGGCACGAAGATCTCCCAGGAACAGGTGCAGACGACCCTGGTGCCGGCTGGCGGTTCGGCCATCGTGGACTTTAAACTCGATGTGCCCGGCACCTTTATCCTCGTGGATCACTCGATCTTCCGCGCATTCAACAAGGGCGCGCTCGGCATGCTCAAAGTCGAGGGGCCGGAGAACCTGCTCGTCTATTCCGGCAAGGAAGTGGATGCGACCTATCTCGGTGACTACGCGCTGCCCGGAGGTGCGGATTCACGGGTTTCGGCGCTCCAATCCGAGATGAAAAAAGCGATCGCAGGCGAACCGAAGATCGCGGCGATGGGGAAGGATATCTTCATTGAAAAAGGCAAACGCATCTACGCCCAGGCATGCTTTGCGTGCCATCAAGGGGAAGGACAGGGCTTGCCCTCCGTGTTTCCGCCTCTGGCAAAATCCGACTATCTCATGGCGGATAAAGCCCGCGCCATTCGCGGCGTGATCAAAGGGCAATCGGGCGAGATCATAGTGAACGGCCAGAAATACAACGGCGTGATGCCGCCGGTGCTGTTGACCGATGAGCAGATTGCGCACGTCCTCACCTACGTCCGCAACGCATGGGGCAACAGCGGCGACGTCGTGACGGTCGGGGAAGTGCAAAAAGTCCGCGCGGAATCCGTGAGCCAATGAGCACGCGCGTCGCGCTGCATCTCGTCGCGTCGCTCATCGCGCTCTGCGCCGGGCCCGCGGCCGAGCCGGGCATGGCGGCGATTCCCAACGCGATTTATCGTCCGCTCTTTCGCGGGGAAAAGGAGAGGGAACTCCCCATCGCCGCGTTCCAGCTTGATCTGCGGCCCGTGACGAACGGCGAGTTCCTCGCCTTTGTGCGCGAGAATCCGAAATGGCAGCGCTCACAGGTCAAACGGCTCTTTGCCGATGAACGCTATCTCGCGCATTGGGCAGGCGACCTGGAACTCGGGAACGCGCGCGCGGAACAGCCGGTCACAAATCTTTCGTGGTTCGCGGCAAAAGCATTCGCCGCTTCACGAGGAAAACGGCTGCCGACAACGGCCGAGTGGGAGGTGGCCGCCGCCGCCGGTTTTACCTTGCGCGATGGCGCGAAGGACAAAGACTTTCAAGCCGAACTGGCGCGCTGGTATGCGGCGCCGTCGCCCGCTGTGCTTCCAAATGCGGGGGGAGGGCGCCCAAATCTTTTCGGCGCTCGCGATCTCCATGGCCTCGTGTGGGAATGGACGAGCGATTTTAACAGCGCTCTCATGACGGGCGATGCGCGCGGCGATACGGGACTGGAGCGCGATCTGTTCTGCGGCGCTGGCTCGCTCGGTGCCAGCGATCGCGCCAACTACGCGGTGTTCATGCGCTTCGGCTTCCGCAGCAGCCTGCGTGCAGGTTATACCGTCCACAACCTCGGCTTCCGCTGTGCCAAAGACGCGCCATGAGAATCTTGCTCGCCATCCTTTCGCTCACCGCCGCCGCCTTCGCCGCCGAACCGGCAAAGCCCGCCGCCAACGACGGGAAACCACCGTGCTGCCGGGTCGCCCTGGCCGCCAAAAAACCGACGGACAAATCGCTTTACCTGCTCGACTCGACGTGGACCTCCGATGTCGGGCGGCAAATCAAACTGGGCGCGTTGCGCGGCCGTCCGCAAATCGTGGCGATGTTTTTCACCCGGTGCGAATACGCCTGCCCAATTCTCATTGGCGAGCTCAAGGCGATCGAAAACAAGCTGCCGCCCGAAGCGCTCGGCAAAGTGGATTTCCTGCTCGTGAGCATTGATGCAAAGCGCGATACGCCCGCGGAACTGGCGGCCTTCCGCGAAAAACGGCAACTCGCCCGCAAACGCTGGACGCTATTGCGAGGCGACCCCGATGACGTGCGCGAACTCGCGGCGCTGCTTGGCGTGAATTACGCCGAAGATGCGCGCGGACAATTCGCGCATACGAATCTCATCACGCTTCTCAATGCCGAGGGTGAAATCGCGTTCCAGCACACGGGCTTGAAACAGGACACGGCATTGCTTGTGACCGCCATTAAAAAAGCAACCCGCGGCGCGCAACGCTAAACGGAGCAATTGGAGGGGCGGCTTCCAGCCGCCCTCGTGTCACCAAAAAACAAGGCGGCTGGAAGCCACCTCTCCGGCTATATCTCGAAAAACGAACAGAGCTTCGCAAGTATCCCGGACGCATACTCACGTCTTCTTGCCGATATCTCCGGTTTATCCAAGGAGGCCGCTGCCACTCCTTCGGTTTCCAACCGGCGCGAGGCGAGTAATTCACTTAGCTTCTCCACCAACCCTTCGTTCTCCTGGAGTATTTCACCCAGCACTGACTTGTGGATTTCCCACATCTTGCAATCAACAGTGGCGTTTACAGTGGCGCTCCGGGGTTCACCTGTAAGCAACGACATCTCCCCAAAATAATCGCCTTCATGAAGTGTCGCGACATGTCGGTTGGTTCCATTGACTCCGATGGTGACGCTAGCCTCCCCTTCAAGAAGGATGAACATCGATTCACCCACTTCTCCCTGTTTGATCACGGTCTCATGGCGTCCAAAACAAAGAACCCGGGCATGGCTTAGTAACTGGGTCTCCTGCGCCTCGTTCAATAAATGGAGGAACGGGGCTTTCCGCATCGCCGCCCGCACGTTTTCCATGGATTCCTCACGCCTGGGCTGGTTCCGCTCGATGTGGAGGGTCCGGATCGGGAACGGGATCCTGAAATTGCGGCGTTGCGCTTCATACCAAATGTTGGTGCGAATGGTGTCACAGATCTCATTATAGGCGGCCTCATTATCGAGCCAGAACTTGATTTCGTAGATCACCGCAGAATCGCCGTAATCGTATAGGAAAGCCTTGGGGGCAGGTGTCGTAAGGACACCTTGGGCACGCTCGGCTGCGCGGATCATGCAATCCTTGATGGCATTGGGCGGGACCCGGTATTCGAAGCCGACCCGGATCCGGATGGCGTGTTGTTTGGTGGGGTAAGTGAGGTTGGTAATGGTTGCGCCGACGATGCTTTTGTTGGGGATATCCAGATAGATATCGTCATTGGTGCGGAGCCGGGTGGAGCGCCAGTTTACCTCGATAACTTCGGCGTGCTGTGTGTCGACGATCAACCAATCCCCTGTCTTGAAAGGCTTGCCGATTTCCAAGGCGATGCCTGCGATGATGTTCCCGAGGAGATCCTGCATCGCAAAGCCGATAATGCCGACGACCACGGTCGAGCCGAATAGGAACGCGGTTAGATCCTTGCCATAAGCCATGGAGATGACACTCAGAATGGTGGCCAGGATTATGATGAGGCCGACAATCTGGCTGAGGAACTTTGGCGCTGCGGCCTTCTGCTTGCGCTCAAACCAGAGCTCCCAGAAATAGCGCCGGATCAAGGCGACCCCGACAAAGGCGCTTAAGACCGAAAGGACCGCCCCCAAGTGTCGAATGACGGCATGACTCGAAGTTACACCGACTTCCTTGGTTAGAAAATCGGGGCCGAGATAAATGGCGGGAAGATAGAGCGATAGGGCCCCGGCAAAGAGAAGATATGTGAAACTGAACTCGACGCCCTGGTGGCGCTTGAGCCAGCGGCCGATTGAAAGGGTCGTGAGAAAAACGACGGGAATCATCGTGACGGCGATGACCTGGCATTCAGTCACGGTATGGACGAATCGCATGGGGGCAGAGTGGAAGCGGTTGTGCTCGGGTGCAAGCCGGAGTCTTTGTTAAGTGGGTTTCTCGATGAATAGACGTTTTGCACGACGGCGCACATGCATATCCCCTGGAATATTGACCTTGGCGTGGAGCGAGGTGATAAGAGCACGGACGCGCTCCACGGTTTGAAATCCCACCTCAGGAACGCCCCGGGCCTTGAGCCATGCATGGACGGCGCGGCGTTGCAACGCGTCGGACATCCCAAGCAACGCCACGACGGAGAGCTCCTCTCCGGGGAGCGCGACCTGGGACTTCATGAAATGGTCTTCGGCGCGAAAGATCTCGGCATTGCGCCAAAGCGTTTCCCGGATCTGTCTTCCGAAAATCTGTTCGAGTTCGGGCAGAAGTTGATGCCGGAGCCGGTTCCGCGTGTGTTCCATCACGGCGTTGGAAGGATCTTCCCGGAAATGCAATTGGCGCTCACTGATGAAGGCATCGATCTCTTCGCGCCACACCGCGAGCAGGGGGCGCAGGAGGAGAAGCTCGATGCCGTCAATAATTCGGTTCGAAAATGCGGACATCCCTCCGAGGCCCTTGGGACCGGCCCCGCGGAAGAGATTGAAGAGGAAAGTCTCCACTTGATCGTCGGCGTGATGCGCAAGGAACAGGCGCGGAGTGTTGTGCTTGCGGGCGACCGAGGCAAAGAACTCATACCGGGCTTCCCGCGCCGCGGTTTCAATGGAGAGATGATCCCGCTCGGCCCGAGCTTTCACATCCTCCCGCGCGGACACAAATTCGAGCTGATAATGGGCGGCGAGTTCTTTGACAAACCGAGTTTCTTCCGCGCTCTCCTTGCGCAGACCATGATCAAAGTGACAGACCACCAGCGATCCGTATCCCAGGGAAACAAGCCCATCGAGCAAGGCCACGGAGTCGCGTCCCCCGGAAACGCCCACCAGATAAGTCGCGTCTATCGGCGTCGAATCCAGGGTCTTGGAAAGCGCGGCCAGGAGTTGTGGTTTCATCCTCCGCGCGCGCGCTCAGTGTGAACCGATCCGGCTTGCGCCGAAATATGTATGGAGCGGTTCCGGGAGTTGAATCGATCCATCGGCCTGTTGATAAGTCTCCAGGAGCGCCACGAAAAGCCGGGGGAGCGCTGTCCCAGAGCCGTTGATTGTGTGGCAGAACTGATTCTTCCCATCCTCCGCCTTGAACCGGAGGTTCATCCGGCGCGCCTGGAAGTCGCCGAAATTGGAACAGCTCGAAACCTCCAGGTAAGCATTCTGGCCCGGAGCCCAGACCTCGATGTCGTATGTTTTCGTGGCGCCGAATCCGACGTCCCCGGTGCAAAGTTCTATTGTCCGGTAATGGAGCCCGAGAAGTTGAAGCACCTTTTCCGCGTCGGCCGTGAGCGACTCCAATTCATCGAAAGCGGTCTCGGGTTTCACGATCTTCACCAGCTCGACCTTGTCGAATTGATGCATCCGGATCAGGCCGCGCGTCCCGAGTCCTGCCGAACCCGCTTCGCGCCGGAAACATGGGGTGAACGCCGCGTATCGGATCGGGAGCTCCTTCAAGGAGAGGATCTCGTCGCGATGAAGGTTTGTGACTGGGACTTCGGCGGTCGGAGCGAGATAGAGATCATCCCGTTCACACCGATAAAGCTGTTCCTCAAACTTCGGGAGCTGAGAGGTTCCCACCAATGGTTCCGGGCGAAGCAACAGCGGAGGGTTAATCTCGCGATAGCCATGGGCCTGCGTTTGCAGGTCGAGAAGGAAATTGACCAGCGCCCGTTCCAATCGCGCCCCCATCCCCGTGAACACCACAAACCCGCTCCCGCTGATCTTCGCCGCCCGCTCAAAATCGAGCATCCCAAGTTTCTCCGCGAGCTCAATGTGGCTTTTTGGAGGAAACGCAAATGCCGGGGGTTCGCCCCATGTCCGGATGACCGGATTATCCGCCGGGTCAGCGCCAATGGGAGCAGCGTCGTGCGGGAGATTGGGCAATTGAAGCAAAAGATCGCGCTGTCGCACGTCCCCGGCTGCCGCTTCTTCATTTAGGCGTGAGATATCGTCCCCGATTCCACGCACCTGCGCCTCGACTTCGCTCGTATCTTCACCGCGCCCTTTCCTTGCCCCGATCTCTTTGCTGATTCGTTTCCGTTCTCCTTGAAGATGCTGGAGCTGCGTTTCCGCTGCCCGCCGTTGCCGGTCGCATTCAAGGATTTCATCGATACGCCCACTCGCATCGCCACCGCGGGTCGCAAGGCGCGTTTTGACAAAATCAGGTTGGTCGCGGATAAGGCGGATATCGAGCATCGCGGGAGACTAGGGGATGCGAGAACGGAAAGACAAGAGTGGCAGAGGCATCCGTATCTGTTTGGCGCCTTCAGGAAATGGTTCGGCAGGTCCCCCATCCGCGATCATCCGTGGTTAAATGCCTTGTCGCTCATCCTATTCTTTTCGCGCTTTGACCGCTTTGCCTTCGGTCACTGCGTCGGGGGGATGCAGGATCACAACCTCGCCTTGCGTGAGCCCTGATTTGACTTCAGCCGCAATCCCATTGTTGTGGCCGATCGCCACTTGTTTGGCCCGGGCTTTTCCTGACTCGATGACAAAACAGATCCAGTCACCGCCCCGCCGGAAGAGAGCGCCGGTGGGGACCTGGAGCACATTGGACTGGCTCCATGTCACGATCCGCGCCTCGACACGGAACCGGTCTCCAAGCGCGTTCTCCGCGGAAAGCGGTTCGCTGAAATTGACCCGGACTTTGACCCGCTGTTCTTCCACACCCAACGCCGAGACTTTCGTGAACCCGGCGGGCTCAATCATGGTGACTTTGCCTTTGAGTGGATGATCGCCGCCCCATTGTTCGATCGAGACATCCGCGTCCGGTTGCACACCGACGGCATCGCTTGAAAGCAATTCGATCTCCGCCTCGAGATCGCGCGGATCGCCCACTTCCATGATCGGCGTTCCGGCCGCCACGATCCGTGAATTTTCTTCCATCACATTGAGCACATATCCGCTTACTGGCGCGATGATCTTCATCGGTTCGGCGTTCTCTGTGCTCGGGTTCTCGTATTGCTTGAGCGCCGCCTGAGCTTGTGCCAATTCGAACTCCGCCACCTGCTTCGCAAACTCCGCCCCGCGCACTTCGCGCCCAAGCATCTGCACCTGGGTCTCGGCCATGTCCCATTCTTTCACGGAAATCGCGCCCGTGTTCTTAAGCGCCGCCGCGCGGGTCAGATCCTTTTTGGCAAGATCAAGCGAGGACCGCATCCGTTCGACCTCCGAATCGTTGCGCATCACCAAAGCCTGGGCCGCTTTGACGCGCGCTTCTGTCTCGGCCAGGGCCCGCGGATTGAGGAAGCTCGGAAGTTCCGCCTGCACATGGGCTAGCACAGTCTTGCCGACTTCAATCTTGTCGCCGGCCCGAAGCTCGATGCGTTTGAGGTATCCGCTCACCGGGGGCGAAATCATGTATCGATGCCGGATCCGGGTCTTGCCTTCCTCAAGCACGGAGACCGTCAATGGAGCGGAGACAACCTTGGCACTCTCCACTGGCACAGCTTTCGGAAGGAGTCCGTAAATGATTGAGAACGCCAGCACGATCCCCACGCCCCACGGAAGCTGTCGGGTCCATGCGCTGTTTTTGCGGGGCCGACGTTGTCCGGGCGCAGGAGGTGAGATGGGCGAATTGGGCTTCACTTGGTCAGGCATGAAAATTGGTGGCGCGCATCATTCACTGGCTTTGAGCACACCGAGCAGGTCGAGACGCCGGATACTACGACTTACAACGGCACAGGAAAAGATCGCGGAACTCACCACAATGAGCACCGCCGTGGCGTAGGAGCGCGAGGTGAAAATCATTGGGAGCCGGACCGTCTCGGTGCTGGCCGTCTCAATAATGGCACCCGCGAGCCCGCTCCCGATGGCCAGCCCGAGCGGCAGGGCCAGCAGGGTAAGCAGCGCGATCTCACCAATCATCACGGCCGCCACTTCCCGATGCGTAAAGCCAATCACCCGCAGCGTCGCCAAATCCCGGCTCCGTTCCGAGAGCGCAATCCGCGCACTGTTATAGACGACACCAAATGCGACCACGATCGAGAAGCTGAAATAGAGCCGCTGGAGCAGGTTGATCATTTCCGCCGTGCTTTTCCGGAAGCTGTGCCGGACCGTTTCCTTGATCGCGAGGGAAGCAACGCGCGGCGATTCTTTGACTTGGACCAGGAACTCGTTCCATGAGCGTTTATCCACGGTCAACTGGGCGCCACTGACAGTCGGGCCTTCGCGCATGAGCCGGTGAAGTGCATCGATGTCCATGTATGCGGAGAGTCCTGTGTAATCGGTGATCACGGCATGGATGATCGCTTCGCGCTTGGGCCGGGTCCCTTCCTGAACCTCCAGCTCGAGTTTGTCCCCGGGCTTGGCCCCGAGCAGTTCCGCCAGTTTTGCGGAGATCAGCAGTCCATCAGGCGGGAGCGGGATCTGGCGCCCGTCCTCGTCCAAGACCCTGCTTAGAAGCGCATCGCGGGTCAGTCCTGTGATTCCGAGCCGGCGCGATTGATGGCCAAAACGGATCCGGACCGGGACCGCGCGAAACGGTTCGGCCATCATGACACCGGGGAGATGCCGCATATCGCTGAGAGCCGAAGCGGAGCCGGGTTCAACCAGCGAAAGCGTGACATCCTGGAGATGGGTTTGGTCCCACTGGAATTCGAGCAAATAATTAATTCCGTCGCGCATAGCCCCGGGAACCACTGGAATGGCGGTCGCGAGAGCCAGCCCGAATACGGTAAAAGCTGCCTGCCACGGTTTGCGTTCGATATTGCGCAGGATCATTCGCAGGGCAGGAGTGGCGAAGCGGGCCAGTCCCAAGCGTTCCAAAATCGAGGCCCTGAAATCGGCGGGCGGTTCGGGGCGCATCGCCTCTGCTGGCGGGAGCCGCACCGCCTGCCGGACCGCGCCGATGACTCCAAGGAAAGCCGCCCCGGAGCTGACAAGGAACGCGATTCCAATGGCCGGCGCATCGATCTGAAACTGAAGAAGCGGGAAGCGAAAAAAGCGGTGATAGAGGACAACCACATTGGTCCCGAGCCAGAGACCCGCGATGGATCCAACAACGATGCCGATGATGACGATGACCAGGGCGAACTTGAGATAATGGAAACCGACCTGGCGCGAGGAATAGCCGAATGCCTTGAGCTGGGCGATTTGCTCGCGCTGAAGCCGGACCAGGCGGGTGAGCACCGCGCCGGTCATGAACGCGGCAATGCTCAGGAACACCGCAGGAAATGCCACCGATAATCCGCGCATGACTCGCAGCTCGTCATCGAGTCGGAGGGCCGATGGATGATCATTCCGCCCATACGCAACCAAGCCGCCGAATGGCGCAAGCACCCGGTCGATCTCCGCCAAAATCGGTGCCGTGCTTTCGCCGGGGGCCACATCCACCAGAAGATTGTTGAAGGCCCCGTCCAAATCATACGCGCTCGCCAGTTCCCGCTCGTTCATCCAGAAAACTCCGAACCGGCGGTTATCCGGCAGAGTCTCGCCGGGGCGCGCTTCAAACACGTATTCCGGCGAGAGAACAATCCCGACAATTTTCAAGGTTTGCTGCGCCCCGTGGATGATCACGGAGATCTGATTGCCCGGTTCAAATCCATGCGCGACGGCAAATGCTTCGCCCACCGCGACCTCGCTGCGGCTGCCGAGTCCGGGCAGGCGTCCGCGCCTGATGAAGAGCTGGTTGAGCTGCTGCGGGCGATCTTCGGGAAGCGAAAGGATGATTCCATCGGCCGGTTCGCGCAGCCCCGGGAGATCGAGCGTCGCCTTTCCTGCGACCCGTGTTTCCACCGCGGCGACCCCCGGGATTTGGGCAAGCCGATTGCGCAACGCATTGGGTGCGCGCTTTAAATCGCAAAACACATCGGCAAACCGGAACCGCTCGTAGTAAGCGTCGCGGGTCGATTCAAGGGAAAGGATCAGGCTGCGCGACATGATCATCATGGCGAGGCCGCAAGCCATGACGAGGCCGACGGCGAGCACCTGGCCTTTCATCCGGGAAACATCGCGCAATAGCTTGAGATTGAGCGGATGCATGGTGCCTCACCAGGAGAGCGAACGGACCGGAAGCCGCGTGCTGTTGCGCTCGATGGAGACAATCCGGCCGTCGGAAAGATGGATCACACGGTCGGCCATCTGCGCGATGGTGGCGTTGTGCGTGATAAGGACCGTGAGCGTGCCGAGCTCGACGTTCACATGTTCGATCGCTTCCAAAACTGTGATCCCGGTTTTTACATCAAGCGCCCCAGTCGGTTCATCGCAAAGCAACACCTCGGGCCGTTTCGCGATCGCCCGCGCAATGGCGACCCGCTGCTGCTCGCCCCCCGACATTTGGGAAGGGAAATGATCCATCCGATCCGTGAGATCCACCATGGCAAGCGCTTCCTCGGGGGTCATCGGATCCCGGGCGATCTCGGTAATCAGCGCGACGTTCTCGCGCCCTGTCAGGCTCGGGATCAGGTTGTAGAACTGGAACACGAACCCGACTGTGTCCCGGCGGAACTGGGTGAGCTCATCCTCATCGGCCCCGGTCAGGTCATGGCCTTGAAATGTCAGGCTGCCGGAGGTCGGAAGATCGAGCCCGCCGAGATTGTTGAGCAGTGTCGATTTGCCGCTGCCAGACGCGCCCAAAAGGACGATGAGTTCGCCCGCGTATAGATCGAGATCGACGCCATCCAGGGCGCGCACTTCCACGGCACCGGTGGTGTAAACCTTGGTGAGGCCGCGCGCCGAAAAGAGAGGCTCCCCCGATTTGATGGACTGTATGGACTGCATGGACGCTCTGGACCCTATGGACTAGATGGACAGTCCGTCCATAAGGTCCATACCGTCCATAGAGTCCATAGCGTCCATAGCGTCCATAGAGTCCATTTCAGTGCGCCACCCCGTGGTCGGACCGGAGCGGGATCTTCTTTGTCCGCAGCTCGTGATGGGTCTCGATGTATCGCAGCGAATGCGTCTTGGCGCGCATCAGCAGCGAGTGGGTGATGGCTGTGTGTTTCTTCATCCGGATCCCGCGCAACATCGGACTGTCGCTGATCCCCGTCGCGCAAAAGATGATGTTCGGGCCATGGGCCAGATCATCCGCATGAAAAATCTGCGAGAGCTCCGCTTCGTGCCCGAGCGAGATCAGCTCTCGGCGTTCCGCCTCATCGCGCGGCCACATGATCGACTGCATGTCGCCCCCCAAACATTTGAGCGCCGCCGATGCGAGCACCGCCTCCGGCGAACCCCCGACTCCCATAAACACATCGACGCCGGCTTCCGGGATCGAAGGGGCAATGGCTGCTGCAATGTCCCCGTCGGAGATCATTCGCAAAGCCGCCCCGGTGGCGCGCACCTCCTCCACAAGTTTCCCATGCCGCGGCCGGTCCATGATCAGGACAACGACATCGCGCACTGGCTTCTGCATAATATCGGCGATGGCCTGGATATTCTCAGCCACCGGGCTCAGCACTTTTAGCGAACGCACCCCGGTGCGCCCCATGTGGCGCACGACCTCCGGCCCATACGCGAGCTTCATCATGTAAAAGCTCGGGATATCCTTGAGCGAATAAGCCATCCCTTCCTGGACGATCGCCGCCGCAATACACGAGATAGAATTGGGCGCCCCCTTGGCGATGTTGGTGGTGCCGTCAATCGGGTCGAGCGCGATGTCGAACCGGGTCGTCCCCGGCAGCCATGAACCGAGATGTTCGCCCTTGAATATGCCAGGCGCGTTGTCCTTGATCCCTTCGCCAATCATCACCTCCGCGCTGATGTCCATGTTGTCGAACATCCCCCGGATCGCGTCACAAGCCGCGGCATCGGCCAGTTCTTTCTCCCCGCGCCCCAACCATTGAAGGGAATTGAGGGCCGCGTTTTCAGTCGCGCGGACAAAGTCGAATTCGAGAAGGCGCTCAACGCCATCATATTGCTCGCACAGGGTTTTCATTGCGGGAGTGTGAGGGAATGCCCGCTGCCATGGCAAGGCGGGCAATGCGGTCATCGGTCGGCATGGACAGGATGGACCGTATGGACCGTATGGACATCCATAGCGTCCATAGCGTCCATCCTGTCCACAGTGCCCCCTGCTACCGTTCCAAAACCGACCCGACCACCTCATGGACCAAATCCCATGACACATTCTCCCGCTGTTCCCATCGCCCGATGCCTGTCGGCAGCACAAAGACATTTTTGCCGTCCTTGAATTTTTTGTCCATTTGCATGGCCCGCACGATCCGTTCGAAAAGATCCGGGGCATCCGGAAAAGAAATGGGGAGGCCGGCCCGTTCCAGCAGCGATTGAAGCCGTTGCAGAAATTCCACGGGACAGATCTTGAGCCCGACAGCGAGCCGGGTGGCGGCGATCATCCCGATCGAGATGGCTTCCCCATGGGTGAGCGCGTAATCCGCTGAAAGCTCGAGGGCATGCCCAATTGTGTGCCCGAAATTCAAAACGTTCCGGATCCCTTTTTTGTCGAACTCATCCTGGGCCACGACAGCCGCCTTGATCCGGACACATTGCGCCGTTACATCGACCAAGGTTGAGGCGTCGCGAATGAGAAGCTTTTCGATGTTCAATCCTTGGGCGGCTTCGAGCTGTTCAAAGAGGACCGCATCGCACACGGCCCCATACTTGATCACCTCCGCTGCGCCACTTCGCAATTCGCGCGCCGTGAGCGAATCGAGCAGGGCGAGATCACAGACAACCAGGCGGGGTTGATTGAAAATCCCCATGATGTTTTTCACCCCGCCGAAATTGACCGCGACCTTTCCTCCAACGCTGGAATCGACCGCTGCCAGAAGAGTCGTTGGGATTTGCACAAATGGGACACCGCGTCGGAATACGCCGGCTGCGAATCCGCCAAGATCGCCGACCACCCCGCCCCCGAGGAGCAAGACGAGCGGGATCGAGCCCGTATCGGGAAATGCATCAAGCATCGCGGCGCAGGTCTTGGAGAACTCATCCCAGTTCTTGCCCTCTTCGCTTGTGGGAATTTCGTGCCGGACAATGCGGGTGAACCCGGCGGTGAGCAGGGCTTTTTGGAGGGACTCGAAATAGAGGTCGCTCACTTGCGAGTTGGTGACCACGAATGCGCTGGTCTGCGCGAGACCGTGTGCGCGAAGGATTGTCCCAACTCCCAGGAGCAAGCCGGAGCCGATCAACACCGGATAACTGCGCGGGCCTAAATCTACATCAACACGAACGGTCATGCGTGGGAATGTGCCGCGTCGCCTCGGTCCTCGGCAATAACGCAGAGAAAGAAATTTGATCTCTGCGTTCTCTCCCGACGTTAAAGGCTTGCCGCCGGGGAGTGGCATCGGCACAAAAGCCGCCCGGCATGACCACGACCCACGAGGCCCCCAACCCGCCGGATTATTTAACGATCGGTTTTGCGAAGATCGACGAGGATCTCGGATACCTGATGGATTGCTTGCGCGAGATGCTTGAAAGTCTGGGCCGGGCGGATCTCGCGGCGCATTTGCCGTGGTCAAAAACCGGCGTGGCGACCCCGGTCGAGGAGTTGCCGGCGCACCTGGGCTTGGTCTACGCAATGGCTTTCCAGTTGCTCAACATGGTCGAGGAGAATGCCGCCGCAGCGATGCGTATTATGCGGGAATCGCATGAAGGGCTCGCTGCCGAACGCGGTCTTTGGGGTGATCAACTTGCGCAGTTGCAAAAGACCGGACACAGCGCCCAAGCCATAGCGGCGGCCTTTTCAAAAGTCCGTGTCGAGCCGGTGCTTACCGCGCATCCGACGGAAGCCAAGCGCCTCGCGGTGCTCGACCAGCATCGTGCGCTTTATGCGATGATGCTGACCCGGGACCAGGTCACACCGAGCCAGGCCAAGTCTTTGCGGGCGCGGGTTAAGGCGGGATTGGAGCGGCTCTGGCGGACCGGCGAGATCCTCCTCGAAAAGCCGACACTCACCGATGAGCGGCGCAACCTGCTCCATTATTTGCGCGATGTTTTCCCAGCGGTGTTGCCTGAATTGGACGAGCGCCTCCGGCTCGCATGGGAGTCCGCCGGGCTCGACCTCGATGCGTTGGATAAAGCCGCGCATCGTCCGGAGATCCGCTTTGGGACATGGGTTGGAGGCGATCGGGACGGCCACCCCGGAGTCACCGCTGAGGTGACCGCCGAAACTCTGGCCCGGCTGCGCGCCAATGCATTGGTGGTGATCCACCGGCAGTTATCCGGGCTCGCGGAGCGGTTGAGTCTCTCGGAATGGCTGCAGCACGCGCCTCCCTCCTTGAAGGAAGCGCAGGCCCGCGCGGCCAAAGCCCTCGGACAGGTCGGACCGGTCGGACCCATCGGACTTGGAACCGCGACAGAGAACGAACCGTGGCGGCGCTTCGTCCAGTTGATGCTCGCACGGCTGCCAATTGAAGTGGTTCCCGGGCAACTGGCGCAGGTGCGTCAAGGGACGGGCCTTTACAAGTTTCCGGCGGAACTTCGGGAAGACCTGGAAGCGTTGAGTCAATCACTGGTGGATGTCGGCGCGCAGCGCCTTGTGGAGGCCGATGTCCAGCCGGTGATCCGGGCCCTCTCTGTTTTCGGATTTCATTTGGCTCATCTCGATGTCCGCCAGAACTCCGCGTTCCACGTCAAAGCGCTCAGCCAACTAATGGGGGCCGCAGGAATCGATGGGAGCCAATGGGAGGAATGGAGCGAGCCCGAACGCATCCGGTTTCTAGAAAAGGAATTGCGCTCCCCGCGTCCGTTCCTGCACCCGAGCGATTCCGCGGGGCCGGAGGCCGACACGGTCCTTGCCTGTTACCGGGTCTTGAACACGCATATTCAGGAGCATGGTGCCGACGGACTCGGTTCGTTGATCGTCAGCATGACCCGGCGTTTAAGTGATCTGCTTGTGGTGTATTTACTGGCCCGGGAGGCTGGCCTGCTCTGTAGCCGACCCGAGGGGATGGTCTGTCTATTACCCGTCGTGCCGCTCTTCGAAACCATCGATGACCTCGAACAGGGAGCGGATATCTTGCGCGCATTTTTGGAGACTCCCGTGACCCGGACCAGTCTCGAGTTCCACGCCAAACAAGCGGGCCGCCCGTCCGAACTCTGCCAGCAGGTGATGGTCGGTTACAGCGATAGCAACAAGGACGCTGGTATTCTTGCGAGCCAATGGGCGCTTCAAAAAGCCCAGACCCGTCTCGCCGCTGTTGGCGCTGACCTCAATGTGGCGATCCGCTTTTTCCATGGACGCGGCGGGACAGTCAGTCGCGGAGCCGGGCCGACTCACCGGTTCCTTGAGGCGCTGCCGCCCGGTTCGTTGAGTGGCAATATCCGGCTCACTGAACAAGGCGAGACGATTGCGCAGAAGTTCGGAAACAACATCACGGCGGCTTACAATCTTGAGCTATTGATGGCGGGCGTTACCGCAACCACCCTCCGCCATTCCGTCGCAGACAATGGCCCGCACCCGCTCATGCCGATTCTTGAGAAGCTCGCGGAATCAAGCAAACAAGCCTATCGCGAGCTGCTCGACGCGGACGGGTTTCTCACATTTTTTAGGCAGGCCACCCCGATCGATGCCCTTGAACAGAGCCGGATCGGTTCCCGGCCCTCACGCAGGACCGGGGCCCCGAGCCTTGCCGATTTGCGGGCAATCCCATGGGTCTTTAGCTGGAACCAGGCGCGCTTTTATCTGCCAGGTTGGTTCGGAGTCGGGAGCGCTTTGAAGCAACTCACCGATGAAGAACGCGCATTGCTCGGGGTCCATCTGAAGTCATGGCCGTTCCTTCGGTATCTGCTGACCAATATCGAATCATCAATCGCCAGCTCTGACCGCGAGCTGATGGATGCATACACCCAGCTCGTCGTCGATCCCGCCATTAGAGAACGGATCGGATCGCGGATTATCAATGAATGGGAATTGACCCGATCGATGCTCGAAACAATCCGCGGCCCAATGGCTGAACGCCGCCCCCGAATGCTCCGGACCCTGGAGCTACGAAGCGATGCCCTCCGGGTTTTGCATCATCAAGAGATTCATCTACTCGCAAAGTGGCGGCGACTTCAGGCAGATGGAAACGACGCGGAAGCGGACGGACTGGTGCCCGCGCTGCAATTGACGATCAACGCGATCGCCAGCGGATTGCGGACCACTGGGTAAAGCTGACGCCCGGTTGGACGACTGATCCAATGGATTATCCAGTCAAGAAATGTCGAAATGTTAGATGTGTTTGCCGGAAGATCAGAGCTGGCCCGCAGGGTCGAAGCATGTTCACGCGAGATGGAGGAATGTGAGGCCGGAGAAGGATCGGAAGTCAGCATCGAAGGAAACGAGCCGTGAACGGTTGGTGAACACGCATAGGACCGCGCGCCGCATGGTTTAGTAACGGTAATGCTCGGGCTTGTAAGGACCTTCCACCGGGACCCCAATGTAATCGGCCTGGCGCTGGGTCAGGACAGTCAGTTTTACCCCGATCTTTTCCAAGTGAAGCCGGGCCACTTCTTCATCGAGTTTCTTTGGCAGGATATACACACCGGCCTTGTAGCTTTCCTTGTTCTTCCAGAGATCGAGCTGGGCAAGCGTCTGGTTGGAAAAACTGTTGCTCATCACAAACGACGGATGCCCCGTCGCGCACCCAAGGTTCACCAGGCGGCCTTCCGCAAGCAGGAAAATCTCGTGTCCTTCCGGGAACCGATACTTATCGACCTGTGGCTTGATGTTGGTCCGTTTGATCCCGGGATAATTCATCAGTTTCTCGACCTGGATCTCATTGTCGAAATGCCCGATGTTGGCGACAACAGCCTGGTTCTTCATCAGTTCCATGTGCTGGATGGTAATGACATCCACATTACCCGTGGTGGTGATGTAAATATCGCCCCGGCCGAGGGTATCTTCAATCGTGGTAACTTCATAACCTTCCATTGCCGCCTGGAGCGCGTTGATCGGGTCCACTTCAGTAATAATCACACGGGCGCCTTGGCCGCGCAGCGATTGGGCGCATCCTTTGCCGACATCGCCATAACCAATCACCACCGCCACCTTGCCGGAAATCATGACATCAAGCGCGCGGTTCAGGCCGTCCACCAGCGAATGCCGGCACCCGTATAAGTTGTCGAACTTCGACTTGGTCACTGAGTCGTTGACGTTAAAAGCCGGCACCAGAAGCTTCCCGGCTTCATGCAGTTTGTAGAGCCGATGGACCCCGGTCGTTGTTTCTTCTGAGACACCGCGCCATTCCTTCACCATCTCGTGAAAGATGTTGGGACTCTCCACGTGGATCTTCTTGAGAAGGTCCTTAATCACCTGCTCTTCGTGAGTCTCGCTCGCTGAGTTTACCCACGCATCGCCGTCTTCCATCTCATACCCTTTGTGCAGAAACAGTGTCACATCGCCGCCATCATCGACCACCAATTGCGGGCCTTTGCCATCCGGCCCCACAATGGCCGACCATGTGCAATCCCAGTATTCCTCGAGGGACTCGCCTTTCCATGCAAAGACCGGCACCCCGGACGCCGCGATGGCAGCCGCTGCGTGATCCTGTGTGGAAAAGATATTGCAACTGGCCCACCGGACGGTCGCCCCGAGCTCGGCCAGTGTCTCAATCAGGACCGCTGTCTGAATGGTCATGTGAAGGGAGCCCGTGATCCGGACGCCATTGAGCGGTTTGCCGACCGCATACTTCCCGCGGATAGACATCAACCCCGGCATTTCCTGCTCGGCGATTACGATTTCTTTGCGGCCATATTCGGCGAGGGATATGTCAGCCACTTTATAGTCGATGGCCTGTGAATTCATTGTTTTTGTAGTCATAAAGTTTGTCCGGTTATTGGCGTTGCTCAGGGGTCCGCAGATTACGCAGATGTTCGCAGATTGCCGCAGATTTACTGCGGATCTGTGTCTTTCATCTGCGGTAATCTGCGTCGATCTGCGTAATCTGTGGAAAAATGTTAGATTTACTATCCTTGAAGATCCGCATCGTCGGGATTATAGCGGCTCGATGGTTGGGGATTGGCTAGGTCGTAAACGCGGCGTTCGTATTGCAAGCTGGGATGGCCGAAATTCAGAAGAAGACCGCGAGTGCATGTCCGGGTCGCTTTCATTGCATTGAGGAGCTGGCTCTCTTCGGCGTGCGACAGATCACTAATCGCTTTCGATTCGATCATGATATTCTCGTAGCAGATGAAATCAGCGCGGTAATAAGGCGTAAGCTCTTTGTCTTTGTAGAAAACCGGTAGATGAACTTCCGCTCGAAAAGGGATTCCACGAGTTTCCAATTCAATCGCCAATGCAGCCTGATACACGGGTTCATAAAATCCAGCCCCAAGTTCCCGATGAACCTCCATGGCGGCTCCAATGATTGCATAGGTCTGCGGGTCTGTATCTTTCATCTGCGGTAATCTGCGTCGATCTGCGTAATCTGTGGAAAAATGTTGGTCCGTGGCCAGCGGATGATTGATTTTGTGGTTATAACGGTTGTTCGGTTACCGATGTCCCTCAGGGGTCCGCAGATTACGCAGATATCCGCAGATTTTCTCGGATTTACTAACTCCAATGATTGCATAGGTCTGCGGATCTGTGTCTTTCATCTGCGGTAATCTGCGGTAATCTGCGTAATCTGTGGAAAAATGTCAGACAGCGCTTCGGAGTGTGTCGGCTTTGTCGGTGCGCTCCCATGTGATGTCCGGGTCGCTTTTGCCGAAGTGTCCGTAATTGGTGGTCTTGGAGTAGATCGGGCGCAGGAGATCGAGTTGCTTGACGATCTCAGCGGGCTTGAAGCTGAACACGGCTTTTACGGCTTGCTCGATCTTTTCTTCCGCCACCTTGTGGGTGCCAAACGTGTCGATGTGGATACTCACTGGATCGGGATGCCCAATCGCATACGCAAACTGGATTTCGCATCGGTCCGCCAGCCCAGCCGCCACGATGTTCTTCGCCACATAACGCGCCATGTATGCCGCGCTCCGATCCACCTTCGATGGATCCTTGCCAGAAAACGCGCCGCCCCCGTGCCGTCCCATGCCGCCGTATGTATCGACGATGATTTTGCGCCCGGTCAACCCGGTGTCTCCCTGTGGCCCGCCAATGACAAAGCGCCCCGTCGGATTAATGAGAAACTCTGTCTCGTTGGTAAGTAGTTCCTCGGGAATCTCTTTGCGGATCACTTCGTTTACACAGAAATCATAGATCTCCTCGTTGCTCACATCCTCGGAGTGCTGGGTCGAGATGACGACATTGGAAATGCCAACCACTTTGTCGCCTTCATAGACGACTGAGACCTGGCTCTTTGCATCGGGTCGCAGCCATTTGACCCGGCCGCTTTTGCGAATCCCGGTGAGGGCGCGTCCGAGCCGGTGCGCAAACATGATCGGAGCCGGCATCAGTTCGGGCGTTTCCGTGCAGGCATAGCCGAACATCAACCCTTGGTCGCCGGCCCCTTGTTCGGCGGTTTGTTTGCCATCCGCCGCAGAGTCATTGACCCCTTGGGCGATGTCGATCGATTGGCCCGTGATGATGTTGGTGACGAAAATCTTGTCGGCGTGAAAAATGTCGTCGTCATTCACATACCCGATTTCCCGGACGCAATCGCGGACGATCTGGACGTAATCGAGCCTGGCCTTGGTCGTGATCTCGCCTCCGACAATGACGATGTTGCTCTTGGCGTAAGTCTCGCAGGCAACGCGGCTTTTTGGATCAACGCTTAGACAGGCATCGAGGACGGCATCGGAGATGGTATCGCAGACTTTATCTGGATGACCTTCGCCAACGGATTCGGAAGAGAAAATGAAGCGGCGTGACATGAGGGGGAAAGGGTTAAAAGGTTAAAAGGCTAAAGGGCGGGGATTGGGTGAGAGATATATTGACCAATCATGATGGGGTGATACATCAGCGCGACTCCCCCATGGCGTCAATCGTTAAATCCCTGCGACTTCTCGCCGATCATACCCGCCTCCGTCTCCTCCTCCTCCTCCACCACGAGGAACTCTCCGTCCTCGAGCTCCAGGAAATCCTCGGCATGGGCCAGTCCCGCATTTCCAGTCACCTCGGTCAGCTCCGCCGGGCTGGCCTCATCATCGACCGGCGCTCGGGCAAAAACATCTATTACGCACTCGCAACGGATCCCGTGCATAAAGAGCTGGCACCGATCATTGCGGCGAGTGCCCGTGAGATTCCCGAGGCGCCGCGCGATGCGAAGGCGTTGCGGTTGCTCTTGAAAAATCGCAAGGACAAGGCGCGCGAATATTTCAATCAGCTTGCCGGAAAGTTTGGACGCACCTATTGCCCGGGCCGGACATGGGATGGAATGGCGCACATGCTTTTGACATTGGTGCCGCGCTGGACCATCGCCGATTTGGGGGCGGGGGAAGGAACCCTTGCGCAGCTCCTTGCCAGGCGCGCCGCGAAAGTGATTGCCGTTGATAACTCGGAGAAGATGGTCGAGTTCGGGGCCGGGCTCGCGAAAAAGCACGGGTTCAAGAACCTGGAATATCGGCTGGGCGACCTGGAGGAACCGCCGATTGCGGCGGCCTCGGTGGAGCTAGCGATTCTCAGCCAGGCGCTCCATCACGCGACCAATCCGGGGCGCGCCGTTGCCGCGGCGTATCGGATTTTGAAGCCCGGCGGCCGGCTTGCGATTCTTGATTTGCTTCAGCATCAGTTTGAAAAAGCGCGTGAACTTTACGCCGACACATGGCTCGGGTTCACAGAGGCGGACCTCCACCAATTTTTGGAAGATGCGGGTTTCCGCGAAATAGAAGTGAGCGTGGTGGCCCGCGATGAACAGAACCCGCAATTCCACACATTGCTCGGGACCGGGATCAAATAGGAAAAGCGGAAAGCGAAAAGCGGAAAGTGGAAAGCGGAAAGCGGAAAGCGGAAGGGGATAGGTCCTATAAGTCGTATAAGACCTATTTCCTGGCTAGCGGCAGGGAGAGCACTGCCCGCACCCCGGAGCGATCCTCGCGATTGGTAATCGCGATCGCGCCCCCATGCAGCTCGACGGCCTCCACCACAAAGCAAAGGCCCAGGCCCGAGCTTTTGCGACCGGTCGCCGGATGCTGGAGTGAAAAGAAGCGTTCAAAAATCCGGGTCAGCGCATACGGCGGAATCCCGACTCCTTCATCTTGCACGATGATTTGCGCGCAATCCTTCACTGGATCAACCATCAGTTCGATTGTGATCGAGCCGGTTTTTGGGGAAAACTCGATGGCGTTCTGGACGAGATTGGTGAGCGCGATTTCGAGCAGGAAAGCTTCCCCCATTACCACCGGTTGCGCGTGGACAACGAACGAGAGATTGAGCCCGCGTGCTTCGGCCCCCGGTTGCATCTGGGCGTGAATGCCGCGCAAAAATTCGGTGAGCGCAATGGGCTCGGGTTGTTCGAGCGCTTTGCGGCTTTCAATTGCAGAAAGGGCGAGCAATTGATCGATGATCTTCTGGAGACGGCGCGCCTCGGCCTGGATATTGGCGACGAACTGGTCGTGGCGATCCCGCGGCAAGTCTTCCCCGAGTAATTCGGCGGCCCCGCGGATCGCTGCGACCGGGCTCTTCATTTCGTGGGTCAGCGTCTGGACGTAACTCTCCACATATTTGCGATCTTCGAGCGCGTCCCGCATTTCTTCAAAAGCGGCCCCGAGCTTGCGGAGTTCCGGCGGCCCGAGGCGCGGCAGCTTGGGACGTTCGCCCCGGCCCACGGCGCGGGCGTATCCGGCGAGTCGCGCAATGGGGCGGGCGAAAAATGTGGCCAGGAGCACGGCCCCGCATGTGACAGTGAGGAAAAAGAGCAGGCTCAACCCGCGAATCCGGGCTTCGGTTTCGCCAACAAACGGAAAGACGCTGCTCTGCGGTTTGGAGACGCTCACGACCCCGATGGTCTCGCCCGCGCGCTGGATCGGTGCCGCCACAAACATGACCGATGTGCGATCGTCCCC
>JAYUPM010000460.1:0-2886 GCA_043760145.1 Spartobacteria bacterium | reverse complement strand
AATTGTCGTCACAGAGCGCGCACGCCCGTTCGATCGCGTTCTCAAGTTCCCGGACATTGCCCGGCCACCGATACCCCTGCAGAAGCGTGACCGCCTTGGGATCGATCTTCTTCGGTTCGGCCCCCGCGTGCCCCGCGTTTTTTTGGAGAAAATGATGGATCAGCAACGGGATGTCCTCAATCCGGTCCCGCATCGGGGGCATCTCAATGGGGATCACCGCCAGGCGGTAGTAAAGGTCTTCGCGGAATTGGCCGTTCTTGGTTTTTTCGAGCAAACTTTCGTTGGTCGCGGCAAGGACCCGCACATTGATGGGTAAACTTTTGGTATCCCCGACGCGCCGGATCTGACGTTCCTGTAAAACACGCAGCAGTTTGGTCTGGAGTGGCTGGGCCATGGAATTGACCTCATCCAAAAAGATGGTCCCCATCTCCGCTTCCTCAAAAAGCCCGATCTTATCCTGCACAGCCCCGGTAAAGGCCCCCTTTTTGTGGCCGAATAGTTCGCTCTCCAGAAGGTTCTCCGGCAATGCCGAGCAATTGATTGCAACGAAAGGCTGGTGCTGGCGGTTGCTGTTGAAATGGAGGGCCCGGGCGACGAGTTCCTTGCCTGTCCCGCTTTCGCCCAGGATCAGGATTGTCGAATCGGTATCGGCGATTTTGGCGATGAGATTGTAGACCTCCTGCATCTTGCCGCTCGTGCCGATGATGCTTTCGAACCGGTATTTTTCCTTAACAATCTGGCGCAGGTTGCGGTTTTCGCGCACCAGGCATTGGTTATCGAGCGCCCGTTGGATGGTTAGCTGGAGCTCATCCACCTTGAACGGCTTGGTGATGTAATCGTATGCACCCAGCTTCATCGCCTCCAGCGCGCTTTCCACTTTTGCATACGCCGTTATCAAAATCACAGGCGTTTGCGGTAGCACGTCCCGGCACTGCCGCAGGATGTCGAGTCCTCCAACTTTATCCATTTTCAGATCGGAAATGACAAGCTGCGGACTTTGGATTGCGAGATTCTCGATCGCCTTTTGCCCGGAATTATAAGCCACGGTTTGATGGCCGCGTTCCTGGCAGATATCTGAGATGACCGAGACCATTGCCGGGTCGTCGTCGATGATGAGAATGCGAGCCATGAGAGAGAGGAAAAATGGAGGGCGAAGGGGATTCGCGTTCCTGAGAGTATTGCAAAAATGAGAGATGGAAAGGCGGAATATTGGGTAAAATCCCACGGCCGATTCGCAAATTCGATTCACAGCCATCCCGCAGAGGAGAACTTTTTAACCACAGATTATCGCGGATTATCGCGGATGGGGAGAGAGCCGAACCTGACTTTATCGGTCCGGGTTTTTTATCTGCGTCTATCTGAGTTATCTGCGGTTCAAAAAAGCCTTTTCCTTGCCCCTCAGTCCGGCCGACAACTTTCCCGTGAGCGTCTGCTTTTCAGACTCGCCTCCTTGAGGGTGAATGTAAGCCCGCGAAGTGATTACTGGTTTGCTGTGAGCGGAAAAACCGAAGACTTTGGAACCGCTAATAAACGCTAATGGACGCTAATGGGGAGGAGAGGGGGTCGGAAGTCGGACACTTCCATTTCTTCATTCGCGTTCATTCGCGGTTCAAAAAATGGTTTTTCAGACTCGCCTCCCAAAAGACGGGAGGGTATCCGTCTGCACGATGACCGGAAATCACAGCACCCGCCGGAAATTACCGCTGCTGCCCAAACCGTGTCACGCCTCCTTCCACCCACTAGCATGAAACTACTCTTCCTATTTATATTTTTCACCTTCTCCATTAGCGTTTTGGCAAGCGCAAAGGAGGTTTCCGTCCCCGACACCTCAGTAACCTTTGTCCCACCTGCCACATTTACCGAACTCACGAGCGAAGAAATCGCAGTGAAGTTTCCCAAAAAAAAACCCAGCTATGTTTGTGGTCGGAAATGAGGATAGGTCCACGACTGTTGCGTGTGGACTAAAGCCAGGCCCTGTGCCGGATAAACTCGAGGGGATGTTGGGAGAATTCGAAAAGGTATTCAACAAAGCCGTCCCTGGAATTGTTTGGAAGGAGCGAAAGATTGTTGAGATCAAGGGCCATAAGTGGATTTATCTCGAGATGACGTCCACCGCCGTCGACACCGACATTCACAACATCATGATGGTAACTGGTTACAAGGGTAAGATGCTTCTATTCAATTTCAATTCCACCAAGGAAGATTTCCCAACGATGGAAAAGGTTCTTCGTCAAAGCCTCGAAACCATCTCAGTCAAATAGGGGCCGCAGAAAGTTTTTGAAGCACATTGAACTTTACGAAGCCGCAACCCGTTAAGTCTCGTTACGGCCCAACCCGGAATGAAACTGAGCAAGCCCGGTAAGTGTTCAGGTCCCGACTGCGCCTGACCGCTGAATACTGGTTACTGTGAGAAAGAAAAACCGCAGAGTTGGAACCGCTAATAAACGCTAATTAACGCGAATGGGGAGGAGAGGGGGGCGGCTTGTCCTGCGGAGTTCCCATCTGATGATTAGCGTCCATTAGCGTTATCTGCGGTTTAAAAATTCCGGGGTCTAACGTCGCTCAGGGGTCCGCAGATCCGGAAACAGGGGGCACCAATATTTCAGAGTGGCAGACCATAATCGATGGACGCTGCGAGGACGAGGACGAGGACGAGACCCTCCGACCTCCGACCTCCGACCTCCGACCTCCGACCTCCGCCCTCCGCCCCCCCCGACCTCCGACTTCCCTTTCCGCGGTTCCCTTCTACAGTGCGCTGGTCATGAAATATTTCTCTCTCAGTTTACTCACCATTTTGCTCGTCGGCGCTGGCCTTTCTGGTTGTGGAAAAAAGAAGGAACCTGAGGTGCTGGTGGAATCGAGTGCTTCAGAGACATCGCCCGTCAC
>JAYUPM010000459.1:0-7355 GCA_043760145.1 Spartobacteria bacterium | reverse complement strand
CCACCTTGATTCCACGATCGTGTCGGAACGGTCGATTGCTGAGCTCGGCATCTATCCCGCCGTCGATCCGCTCGCCTCCACTTCCAAGGCGTTGGCGCCGGAAGTTGTGGGCGAAGAACATTACCTTGTGGCTCGCGGCGTGCAGCGCGTGCTTCAACGCTACAAGGATCTCCAGGATATCATCGCGATTCTCGGGATGGATGAACTCTCACCTGAGGACAAGTTGACTGTCTTCCGGGCCCGTAAGATCCAGCGTTTCCTCTCCCAGCCTTTCCATGTGGCGGAAATCTTCACCGGCACACCCGGGCAATATGTTTCCATCAAGGAAACAGTGCGCGGGTTCAAGGAGATCCTTGATGGCAAACACGACGACGTGAACGAAACCAACTTCTACATGAAGGGCGGGATCGATCAGATCCGCGAGTAGTTTGCTGTGTCTGTTAATTAGCTTAATCCCATGGCCACACTTCGCCTAGAAATCGTCACCCCGGACAAGCGGGCATACAGTGATGACGTGGACATGGTTGTCCTTCCAGCCGTGGAAGGGGAGATGGGGGTCCTGCCGATGCACGTCCCGCTGATGACCCAGATCAAGCCGGGTGAACTCGTGGTGACCAAAGGCCATGAGACGCTTTACCTTGCGGTTGGCGAAGGGTTCGTGGAGATCACGACAACCCATGTGAACGTGCTTACGGACATGGCGATCGAGGAAATCGCCATTGATGAGTCGGCTGCCGAAGCAGCAGTGAAGCGGGCTGAGGAAGCATTGAAAGGCCACGAACTCGGTGGCGAAGAAGCCGCCGCGGTGCAGGTGGCCCTGGCCAAATCTCTGGCCCAGCTTCATCTCAAGCGCCGCCGTCGCGGACATTAGCGGTAATTTTCTTTGATCCGCCTCATCGCCTCTTGGATTTCAGACGGAGAATCCGTTGAAATCAAGAAGCGCGGGCACCACTTTGCCACACTGATCCCCTCCGCTAGAGTTCTAATAGCGGCGGGACGCCGGTATCTGTTTAGCGTCCGTATAGATATTCCGCGGCGGGTCCAAATAGAGTCAGTCCTTGCCCCAAAGGGGCAACGTCCTCCAGCCCAAGGTTGCCGCGGCGGCTACCTTGGGTTTCTGGAAAAAGGGAGCCTACCCCAACGGGGTTGCGGCAATCAGCCTCAAACAGACCGATTTTATCGATGGTGCGGTGATTGGGAGATTTTGCCGCAACCCGTTTCGGGTTGGCGCTGATTTTGCGCGAGACCCAAGGTTGCTCGTTCCTCACAACCTTGGGCTTTGGGACGAAGCCCCGTTGGGGCAGCGGCAATCCGGGGGGAGGTAATGGGACGCTAAACAGATACGGACGCCGCTGCCACGATGGATTGCGCTGAAATCCCGGGGACAGACTCTTTGTGATCTTTGCGTTCTTTGCAGTAAGTTCTGATCCGTGATTAAGAAAAGCGGCGGGACGCAATGGCGCGAAGTGCATTGTCGAGGTCGGCAGGAGATTGAAATTTGAGAATTGAAAATTGAAAATTGGATGGACGCTAGCGAGCCTGTCCATCTCTCCATCCCCTCCCCAAATTTTCAATTTTCAATTGGCATTTTTCAATTTGCGCGGCATTTCCAAGGATTTTATTTCAGCGCTATTGGCGCGCGAAGATGCGCGGTTCTACGAGCACGACGGTGTCGATCCCAAAGGGGTGCTGCGCGCGCTGCTCGCCAATGTGCTTGCCAGCGAAACCCGCCAGGGAGGCAGCACCATCACCCAGCAACTCGCCCGCAACGCATGCGAATTGCGCGACCGCACTTTGGACCGCAAGATTCTGGAGGCCATCCTCGCCCGGCAAATCGAGCAGATTTATTCCAAGGAACAGATCCTGGAGCTTTACTGCAACCGGATCTATTTCGGCGCGGGATATTACGGAATCGAAACGGCTGCCCGCGGTTACTTCAACAAACCCGCATCGGACCTGACGTTGAGCGACGCGGCGGCACTGGCGGCACTGGTGCGCAGTCCCAACCGGCTTTCGCCCGCGCGCGATCCGGAGGCCGCCCTTGCCGCGCGCAACGGACTGCTTGACCGGATGCTGGAACTCAACCTGATCACCGGGGCGGACGCCCGAAGCGCCAAGGCCATCAAGCTCAACGTGGTCACCGATCATGGGCTGCGGCTTGCCGACGATTACATCATGGATGCCGTCCTGCGTGAGATGAACGATCTGCTCGCGCCGGAGGTTCTCGACCGCGGCGGATTGAAGGTTTCCATGACCATCGATCCAAGGATGCAAGAACTCGCCCAGACCGTGGCAAACCGCAGGCTGCGCGAGGTCGAGGAGCAGAAGAATTTCCCGCATCCGAAGATGCGCGACTTCGTCCCGGAGATGGACGCGGAAGGCCAGGAGAAGCCGACCGATTATCTTCAGGCCGCGGTGGTCGTGATTGACAATCGCGATGGCGCCATCCGGGCGATTGTGGGGGGACGCGACTTTGGGCAGAGCAAGTATTCACGCGCGCTTCTCTCCAAGCGCCAGATCGGCTCGACTTTCAAACCATTCGTGTATGCGGCAGCGTTCGAGCGCGGGTTGCTGCCGGGGACCCTCATCGACGACTCGAAGATTTTCCCCGGCGAGTTCCGCAACATCTCCAACAAATGGTCCCCGGAAAACGCCGATGACGAGTATACCGGACTGCAGCCGGCGGGATGGGGCCTGTTGAAATCGCGCAACACGATGAGCATCCGGGTGGGCGAGTATGCGGGGCTGGGCAAGGTCAAGGAGCTGGCGTCGCTGGCGGGGATCGGGGAGACCATGGAGGATTTGCCGGCCTCTTTTTTGGGCGCGTTCGAAACGACGCTGAAGGATCTCACGGCTGCCTACACCGTCTTCCCCAATCGCGGGGTGCTGCATCCTGCGCATCTCATCGAACGGATCGTGGACCGGGACGGGCACGAACTCTGGGGCGCGCCGCAAGGCACCAAGCGCGTCCTGCGCCCGGAAACCGCATGGATGGTTTCCACGCTGCTCCAGCACGTGATGAAGAGCGGCACGGCATCAAGATCAGCGGCGATGGGCTGGAAGAAACCGGGTTCGCAGCAGCAACCGGTCCGGGTCTTACGGGCGATTCCGGTTGAACAGAGTGCCGGTTCGCAGCTGCGCATCCACGAGCGAGGGCAGAGTTTTCGCAGGTGAAAATAGCGCTTACTGCTAAGAGGCGGGACGCCTCTGCCACGAAAAGAGGTGGGATCACTGGAGCACCAGATCGGCTTTGAAGGGAACCTCTTGGCTGGAACGAAACTTTGCGACATCGGCGGCGGCGCGCGCCGTTCGCGGGTCGTTGAATTCCTGAAAAATCCTCAACCGCAGCTGCAGGATTTCCAAGCGCCAGGGAGGCAGAGGTCCGAAGCCGTTGATCGCTGCGAGAAGGTGCTCATTGAGCGGTTTTTCGGAGACAAACCGGGTGATATTCACGCGGGCCAGGAGCCGACCTTCATTTTCGATCGAGACCGCAAAAGGCTGCGCAAGGAGATCAAAAAGCCGGCGAGCCAGATCCCGGTTGCCAGCGTTTGCGGCCACCGTCACGGCATCCGCGAGAGCCTCGCTCACCACGGATTGCTGCGCCCACGGATCGGTTCGCCATGAGAGGAATATCGTTTCCAAAATGGCGCCCGCCTCCTTCCACTCCTTGCGTTGCACGTGCAAGTGCGCCCGGACCGCTCCGGCGTCCGGGGAAGGAATCGCTTCAAGGGCTTCAATGAACGGCAGGGCCCGGTCATCTCCCAACCTGGCGTAGATCATCGCAAACAAATAGAGTTGGTAATGGTTAAGCGGTTCGATCGCTCTCTCCTTGATCAAGGCGGCCGCTTCCGAGAAACGCTTTTGCTCAAATAAACCGATCAAACTGCGGTGATTGCCGCGAGCCGGGTTCTCGCCGGGAAGATCCTCGATCCCCACATGATGCATGAGTCCGTCGAGCGTGGGCGCTTGGGCGGCCACGCTCTCCCAATTGATTTCCCCCTCGATCGCGGGCCGGTCAATCTTCCACTGCTTGGCCAGGCGCATGATCTCCTCCACGAGGTTGGCGCTCTTGTGCTGGCCGACCCCGCGCGCAAAACCGAATTCGAGCGCGTTGCGGTTGTCGGTGCACAATGGTTCCCCCGTTGCCACGATTGCTCGGGTGAGCCGGTCGCTGGCAATGTGATTGGCAAGGAATCCCTCCAGGGAATCCACGCGCCACGTCCAGAGCAATGCGCTGCGGTAAGGCTCCGTGAGGATTTTGCTCCGAAGCGCGGCGGCATCCATCGGAACCTTTTCGCGCGTTGCCACCAAGAGAAGGTCCACCGACTGAGTGCGCCATGTTTCCACACTGGGGAATACCGATCCCAAAGTGGCGTAGACCGACCGGATCGCCTGGCTGTCGATCTCATAGGATTGCATCCACTGCAGGAAGATTCCGCCCGGCGCCAGTCGTTTCTTGATCGCCTCGTAGAACTCCACGGTGAAGAGACTCGCGATCCCTGCGCGGTAAGGATTGGACGGCTCCGAGAAGATGAGATCGTAGCTCCCCGGGGCGGTCAGAAGCACTTCGCGCCCGTCGCCGATATATATTTTAACCTTGGGATTCCCGAGCACGTTCTGGTTGACGGCGGCGCACTGGCGCGCGACCTCGATCACTGCAGGCTCCAACTCCACAACATCCACCTGTTCCATCCCCGGAATGCTCCCGAGCCAGCCGGCTGTGCTTCCGGTCCCCAGCCCGATGACCAGCGCACGTTTGGGGTTGGGGTGCAGAATCGCCCCGGCCATCCCGGACATGACTTGAGTCCCAGCGTCTCCTCGGCTGTTTCCATCCACCTTGCCATTGATCACAAATGCAAGGCTGTCGCCATTGAGTATGCCCACACTGCTTTCCACGCCTTCTGCCTCCCATATCGCGGTGCGCCGGAACTGGTTCCGGAACTCTCGAAAATAATTCGCGCTGTATTCGGCGGAGGCGGGCGCGCGTCCGGCACCAATCCCACTGTGGCGCCAGGCAGCCGTCGGCCCCGCCGCAGTCAAGGCCAAGCAGGCGCATCCCGCCGCCACCAGGGCGGAAAACGAAACGGTTTCCCGCCTGTTCACCCCAGCGAGGACCGCCAGCAGCGCCAGCACGATGAGGAGGATCGTGACCGCCTTCCATGCCCCAACGGCGGTGAGAATCGGCAGGAGTCCAAAGCCGCCCACCAGCGATCCGAGGATCGCGCCCGTTGTATTGGCGGCGTATGCGAACCCGGTTTGCCGACCCACATTCGCGCGGCCGCGGCCCAAGAGGGCGATGATCATAGGAAACTGGTAGCCTGCCAGAAGCGCAGCGGGAAGAATCACGATGATGGCAATGAGCGCCCAGCCGAGAACCTGCCCGGAGAACCCAAGGAATCCAAGCGGACGCAGCATAAGGGCAAGGAACGCCAGTCGGTCGCCCAAGGCGTAAGGCAGCGCAATCAGGAGCGCTTCAAGGGCGCAGGTAAGCGCGAACCCATTGAGGGTTGGGCGGCGGTTCGTGCTCAAAAGCCCGTATGCGGCGCCGCCCAGGCCGACGCCAATCAATGCCACGGTGAGGATCAGCCCGAAGGTGAATGTCGAACCGCCCAGGATGGGGCCCAGCATGCGATACCAGACCAATTCCATGAGCATAAAGGCGAACCCCACGACGGCCGCTGCCACCATCACAAAAAACCAAGGGGCCGCCTCGGCCACAACCGCAGGCTTTTCAAGTTCGTCCGCCTCGGGAGCATCAGGCAGCCGTTGCCCGATTTTCCGGGCGACAAACGCCACCAGGATGTTGAGCACACAAGCGAGCCAGAGCGTGTCCCGGTTCCCAAAAAACTCAATCAGCCAAAAGGTGGAAAGCGCGGCGCCGGTGACCGCACCCATGGTGTTGCACCCGTAGAGGATGGCGAGACTGCGACGGCCGGGATCGGCATCGGTCTGCACCGCCCGGGCCGCGGCCGGAAGAGTCCCGCCCATGAGAAAGGTCGGCACAATGAGCACCAGCGCAGCCAGTCCAAGGCGGACCGCGGTTCCGACCTCATGGGCGAGAACAAAAGATCCGCCGGTCGCCGCGTAGGCCTCGCGCACGAGCAACACCAACCCGGGCGTCGCTGCCGCACTCAGTGCGATCCACAACTCCAGCTTCGCGTAGTAAACCAGCGGTTTGCGAGCCCGTTCACTGCGACGCCCAAGCCATGCGCTTCCGAGACCCAGGCCACCCATGAAAATCCCAAGAACCGCAGCCGAGGCCGCTGTGGATGCGCCAAATATGAGTCGGAATTCCCGCAGCCACACCGTCTGATAAATCAGCGCACACAACCCGGAACAGAAGAGCAGAAGGGCAACCCGAACCCGGGCGTTAATCTTTGGCTCCTCCGCTTGTGCGCTTGGTGCCGGGGTTGCGCTTTCAGGTATTGATGGGGACACACGGCAACTTTGATACGGACTGAATTGGCGAGGGAAGATTTTTTAAATCAAAGTTGCTTCCACTCAGGGCCGAATCGCGTCCGAGTCGCGTTTCTTTGAGTGTAATGTGCAATTCGGCCGACCCCCAAACTCCTCCCACCGCCTCCAGCCCGATTCAGTGCGACAAGGCTCGCTGCCATGAAATCGCCAGCGAACTCCATGAAATGGCCACCTATCTCGCGGCCGGAAAACTGAGCCCATCCACCTTTCGCCTTGCACTTCTTACCCTGGAAACGCGGAAGGCTTCCCGTTTCGGGTTCACCTTGCGGGGGGAGACGGCCCCGGACGGAAAGAGCAAATTCGTCCTCCGCTTCACCGAGACGCAAAAACTCTGTTCAGGGCTGGAATACGATCCTGCGACCAAGAAACTTGCGCTCCAGGAATTCTGTTCCTGAAGCCCGCGACTTACTGAAGTTTCAGGCCGCTCAAAACTGGCCCCAGCGCGGCAGCCCATTTTGCGTAGCCGGCTGCGTTTGGATGAAGCATGTCGGGGAACTCCTCTTTTTTGCAGGCCCCGTTCTCATCGGCAAAGAGGGTCCATGTGTCGCAAAATGTGACCATGGAATCGGCCTTGAACGCGGCTTCCAGCAGGGAGTTGAGCTGCTGGATCTTTTCGGGGAACTTTCCGGGGGCCGGTCCGCGCGGCATCACTTTGTTGATCACCACGGGCATCTTCGGATTGGCCTTGTGAAGCTGCGCAACGATCTGGCGCACGTTGTCGGCGACCACCTCCGGAGTTGCGCCCAAGGCAAGGTCGTTGGGATGGCATCAGCTCGCTGGGCGGCTGGGAGAATGGTTGCGCGAGCTTTTCAAAGGCCACGGGTTTCACCCCGCGTTTCTGGCCAAACATCCAGGGCAGCAACTCGGGTTCTAGTAAG
>JAYUPM010000458.1:0-2892 GCA_043760145.1 Spartobacteria bacterium | reverse complement strand
AAGCGATTTGAGTTTATTGGGAAATGGGCGGGCTCGGTTCTGGATCGGGAGCCAAAAAGGAATGGCCTTCCAAACAAACCATGGTGCTGCCATCCACGCTCCAAACCATTACGCGATCGCGCCCGTTATGGATGACAATGCGTGGCGGATCCGCAATCCACTCGATGCGTGTCTTCCTGTTTACAGGCAAGGTAGTTTGATGCTTGTCGATGACGTTCCCCTGTTTGTCCTGGAGGAAAAGCCGCAACTTGGAGTCGAGCGGGTTCGGCTTGGATCCTTGGAAGGGCAATCCAAACACACCCCAATCCCCTGACGGACTTTGCACATGCAGCCTTTGATTCTGGGCGCTTCTGCCAAAAAACAGAATCGCCGCAACCGCTCCCGCGAAGACGAGCGCGCCAAAGATCACTAGAATAGGGTTCGGTTTCTTCACACGTTATACGGAATAGTCAGTGATGAAGATTTCACCAGTCTGGCGGTCGATAAAGAGCCGGAAATTTTCCTGGGGCGGCTTACCCTGCAAAACCTCATAGCTCTCAATTGGCTTTGGGATAAACCAGGAGGGCTTCTCGTTGAAAAACTGTTGCACCTTTTCCCGCTCCTCCTTGTTGGTTGGTGTGAAATCAAGAAGGTTGCCCGGTTCGAGGGCTTGCTTTCGGAAATCCTCGTTGGGAGCGAGGGCGAAGAAATACTCAAACTCGTAAGTAAAATGGGGAGAGCGCCAATACCACGAATGAACGATCTTAATATCCTTGGGTTGCTCTTCCTTGAATACACGCTTCCAGATGTTTGGGTCATCCTTCCAGAGGCCCGACCGGTGGCACCCGACGAGGAGCAGCACCAACACCAAGAGGAAAAGCGAACGCAGCATGGGCCAAAACCTAAAGCGGATGGGGCGCCTATAAGACCTATCCCTTTTTAGCTGGCTCGCTTTTGGCGCCGCCTTGGGCGACCAGGAGTTGCGTCAGCAGATCGCTCTTGGGCGGGACCATCGTGATTCGCGCTTCGCCCTCAACAATCTTTTGCGCCTCCAGGATGTCGAACATCGAGTCGAGGATCTCACGGATCGGTTGGCCGATGGGAAGAGTGTTCATGGGACCTATAGGACGCATACGAACTATAAGTCGCATTACCGGAACCCCGATCAAATCCAGAACAGGACTTTCCACCGCGCCTTCAGACGCGTAAGCTATGGGCAATGCGCTCCACTTTTTCTCAGAACGCACTTCATCCGCGCGAGTTGGAAATCCGCGCGGTTTCAGCAATGGAATCGGAAGTGCGGAAAACCGGCAGCGGGTTGCCGCCTTTGATCAAGAGCCAGGCGGCCGAGGATCGCTTGGTTCTCCAACATGTTGCGCAAATGGTTGTGGAAGACGTGGCGCCGGATCTGGCGATGACCGATCCGGCCCGATACCGCAAGCTATCCAGACTCCGGACGGAAATCATCCTACGCGGCTATCACGGCTATCTACAGCAACTTACCCGCGCCTCCTGATGACTGAAAACGAAGGTCTCAACCGCGAGCAATGGGAGGAGAAGCTTGCCGCTCTGGGCGCGGAGTTTCGCGCCTTGAAAGTCGAGGCAACTCTGGAAATCATTGGAGCATGGCCGCTGATCGACGCTGGAATGCCCGCGCGCACGAGCTTGGATCTCGATATCTGGATGCCCGGCTCCCAAGTGGACCGCGCCGCCCTGCGCGCAGCTTGCGTCGCAGCCGGTCTCGACTTCGACCCGATCGACGAAACCCACCGGCCGTATGTCCAGCTCGTCCGCCCAGGGATCGTCGAAATGCCTCAACACACCCCTCAGGAAGCAGGCCGTTGGGCTGGATTAACAATTGTGGTTCCCCCACCTGCCGCCCTCGCTGCGGCGAAGCTCGTGCGAGCCGCAGGCAAAGATCTTGCCGACATTTTCTTTCTGTGCAGCAAACACGCCCTCCGCAGCGAAGACGTTGCTGCCTTCGTCGAAAAAATTCCGGATTCCTCGCAGCGACAAACAGCGCGGGAGAATCTCGTTTATTTGGATGTGCCGTAGCGGAAATGGGACCTATAAGACCTATATTCCCCTCACACCGTCTGCCGGAACGGCTCGAAGCCCAGGTCGAATAGATTCACCGAATTTTCCATCGCCGTCGGGAGCGCGCCCAAAAAGCTGTCCCAGTCCTGGGAATTGGTGAACTGCGTGTCCCAGCAGACGAAAACACTGTCGGGAGCGAGGTTCGATTTTTCAATCAGGATCCGGATATCTTTTTCCCAATCCGCGATCTGGACATACCCGAGCGCCGCTGGCTTCGCGATCTGCGGGTTGTGGGCGAACTTGGCCAGGTATTCATCGCGATCCCGGGCGCTTGGGAACCTTGCATGGACGTGGGCCGAGAGGTTCGAAACCGATTTCTGATTGAACTCCATGATCTGATAAAAGCGGGTCAGGCTCTGGTGAATCACATTCCAATCAGCCGCGGTGCGGGCATTGCGAATCCCCATCTTGGTCCGGTCCGCAGTCCGTGTGAGCCATCCGTTCTCTCCAAAGAAATGGGCGGAGAGCTCGTAATTGTAGAGTTCATCGGTGCGCCGCAATCGGATCTGATCCACTCGCAGGTTTAGGCCCGACACGCTGTCGCAGATTTTCTCGCTGAATTCCTCCAGGCGGGACTGGGCAAACCCTTGCGGCTTGAGAAACGGGACATCAACAGCGACCCCGAAATTTTCGATGGGAACGATGTCCATAAATTAGATATGGATGGCTTGACCGAAGGCTTGGCCGACGGCTTCGTGGACGGCTTCGCTCAAGGTTGGATGGGCATGAATGGTTGCCTCGATATCCTCATGGGTCGCTTCCAAAGTGATCGCGAGGCCGAGCTCAGCGATCATCTCGGTGGCTTCAGGCCCGATG
>JAYUPM010000457.1:0-7375 GCA_043760145.1 Spartobacteria bacterium | reverse complement strand
GAATAAAACCGCTTGGTCACCGGGCTCGGGCTGTTCACAGCCACCGCGACCGCCACTGGGGGTTCAATTGGTTGCTGCGCCAATACCGGGAACTCCATGTTCCGGCCACGAAACCCGTCAAGCATCCGCTGGACGTGTTTGTGTTTGGAACGGCCGCGCAGGATCGCCATGCAACGCTGCGGATCGCCCCACTGGAGGTTTTCAATTGTGACATGGCGCACCCCCCACGCATTCATTGCGGCCCGGGAAGGCTTATAAAGATCGATTGTGTTGGTTCCCGCCAGAGCCCAACCATAGTCGTCCACTTTGAATATCTCGCCCGTCTCAAGAATCCGGAAGATTGTGCCAGCGGGCCACCGCGACCAATCTGCGGCCGCGCTCTTTACATACCCGTTTGAAAACTGGGTCCCCATGGCCGTCGAGCGCCCATGCTGTATATGATCGGCCTCAGAATGTGTGTAAGCCGTTGTCCGGACCTTTTGTATCTGGGCGCGGGCAATCGGCTTTTCGTATTTAGGCAGCGGTCGCGACGAGGCACACGCGGCAACAAAGAGACACGGGATAAGTAGAATCAGGCGGTGGGTGGGACGCATCGGCGCTTCATATTTAAAAGGCGCGCCCTCGGCCAGCACGAATTCGCGCTTTAACGCCGAGTGAAAACCCAACGCAAAGGCCGCAGTCCGGAACTTAACGCAGAGGCGCAGAGACGCAGAGATTTGGGAAGGCCCGGAAACGGGACTAATTTAGTTAGGCAACGTCACGCAGATACGTATTTTTCTGCCAGCGTTGTTTCTGCCCCACCTCTGCGTCTCTGCGCCTCTGCGTTAAAATCCCCTCCCCTCCGTTCTGCCCCCCCCTCTGCGTTATTGACTTCAATGACGAATTAACCAGCCTCTGCGATCCACCCAAACATCTCCCCATGAAATTCCAGGCTGCCCTTGTCGTTCTCTGTTCCATTCCTCTTTTGCCGTCACTCAATGCCGCTGATATCGGCAATGCGTTTTATGGCGATGCGCCGGACGAGAATCATCCATGGGCCATCCATGATCGCAACCGCCCGCAACCGCCGATCGTGAAGCCGGGGACCTTCAGTTCACAGGAACAACCCGGCACCCCGCCTTCCGATGCCATCATCCTATTCAGCGGAAAAGAGAGCGATATCGCCAATTGGGAAAGCGATCAGAACCCGGCGCAACCGACGAAGTGGATTGTGAAAGACCAGGCCCTCCAATGTGTTCCCGGGGCGGGCTATATCCGATCCAAGGAACAGTTCGGGGACTGCCAATTACATGTCGAGTGGACTGCGCCCACCGATATCTCCGGCTCAGGACAAGGCCGCGGCAATAGCGGGATCTTCCTCATGGGCGTCGAGGTGCAGGTGCTCGACAGTTACAATAACCCCACTTATGCCGACGGGATGGCTGGCTCCATTTACGGAATCAACCCGCCGTTGGTGAATCCGATACGGCCGCCCGGCCAATGGCAGAGTTACGACATCGTGTTTCGGCGGCCGATCTGGAAAGACGGGAAGGAAGTTGATCGAGGATACTACACGGTTTTCATCAATGGCGTCCTCGCCCAGGATCATACGCCGTTGGAAGGCGGAGGCGGCCACATGGGGCGCTCACGGCCGAAGCATTTTCCAGCAAAAGGCCCGCTGAAGTTTCAGGATCACGGCAACCCGGTGCGGTTCCGCAATATCTGGGTGCGGCAATTGCCGCCCCGCGCCATTGAAGGCGGGACCGATGGATTCCTGAGCGCCGAGGCGGCCATGGCGGAACGCAAGAAAATTGCGACCACAATCCGGGAAGACGCCGCGAAGCTGGAAGGGGCCGCGAAAACAATGCGGTTACTGGAATCCGTTGTTTACGAAAACGAAGCCGGCGCATTGAAAGAGAGCCGCGAGTTGCTCGCGAAATTTGTCGCCGACGTCACTGCCGCGCCCGACAAGGCCTCCTCAAAGGACGCCGCCATCAAATATCAGAACGCCCTGAATTACCTCGCCAGGTTCAAGATCCTCGATCCAGCCGACAAGACCAAGGTGGAGCTCGATGCATTGGTGGAAGCGAGCGGCTGGGGAAAGAAGAAGTGAAGAAGTCTAAAGTCTAAAGTCCTGAAGTCCTGAAGTCTGAAGTCCTGAAACTCCCCGCAGTTCCGTATGCTTACTTCTTGGACCGCCGTGAACTCGATCAACAGAGAAAGGCAGAAGTTTGTGGATCTATCGCCAGCGGTATCAAACCGCCGCTCCTTGCGCACGCGTGGCAGTTTGCGGGTTTTGGGGATTGTCCGCCTTCCCGAATTTGGGCGCCTCTCAATTCGTTCCAGACTTAGGACTTCAGACTTAGGATTGAGATTCATGAATCCGGCGTCGTCCAGGAGTTTTATCCTGAGGACCAGATCCAGCCAAAAAACCGATTCCTGATTGAAGAAATCATGAGCGAAATTGCGCCGCAAAGGCCGACGCCCCAATAACATGCACTCTCTCCACAGCCTGAGTCGGATGGAAGCCGAGGATTTCAATGCGTGTGTCCGGGAGAGCCTGGCCTCCCTCGATCGTCTTCAAGCAACACACCAGACCAAACAACCGCTCGCATGCGCGGCCGGGTGTTCGCTTTGTTGCTGGCTACGGGTCGATGTCCGGGCGCCAGAAGTGTTCCATCTCGCGGAATATATCAGGGCGCGCTTTGACGCAACTGCCCTGGAATCCTTGATGGCGCGGTTGACTGCGCATCGTGACAAGGTTGCACCGTTGACTCCATTTGACCATGCGACGCGCAATGTCGTTTGCCCGCTCCTCCAGGACGGCCGTTGCAGCGTTTACCAAGCCCGGCCAGCAAGTTGCCGGCGGCACCACTCAACGGATTTGAACGCGTGCCAGTTCACATACGATCATCCGACTGATCTCGAATTCCCGAGCGCCCATGATCGCGACCTGTTCCGGATAATCACCGAGGCGATGTCACAAGGCGCCGAAGTCTATTCCAGCCTTGGTTTCGACGACACGATTTACGAGCTCGGGTCAGCGCTGCTGGAAGCCCTGGAAAGTCGGACAAGTTGGCGGCGGTGGCGCGATCACAAGAAAGCATTCCTGCGCGCCTCAACCACCCCTCTGTAAAAACAATTTTAGAACCTGCGCAGAGAAGCCGACAAAAATCAACGGTATCACGAAGATGAAGTTGAAACTTCTCACTCTGAATGCGCTCAGGAATCGGCCCGTAACTTGAGTCAAATGATCTCAACGTAGTGCAATTCAGAGTTCTGAATCAGTTCGGTAATCAAAACGGCGCTGCGACGCAAAATAGCTTGGACCTGCTGTGGCGTTGAGTTGCCGCACCGAAGCCAAACGACTTTAGGTGGCGCTCCGTAAAGGCGGCTACGCTCTGCGAAGTCGCTGTCTTGAGTAACGATGCAAAAGCCGTTGGCTCTGGCGTAGTCCCAGATTTGGTCATCAGGCGCCTGCTCGAGGGTGGCCGCTCGAACATGGGCTGAGTCGGGAAAAAGGTCCGCGAGTCGGAGTGGCAGCCGGAAGCTGAGGTTCTGGTCAAAAAGGAGCTTCACGCTGCGGAACCGACTAAATGGTGGTCGCGATCAGCGGCGTATGCGAGCGAAGCACGAATATCCTCAAGCGTAAGTTCTGGATACTCCTCGATAATCTGCTCATTGGTCATCCCGGCGGCGAGCCAGCCGAGAACGTCGTAAACAGAGATGCGCATTCCCCGGATACATGGTCGTCCACCGCGTTTGCCGGGCTCGATGGTGATGAATTCACGGTAGTTCATTGATGGAGGCTACGGCATCTGCCTTCTCGGGGCAAGGCGTCATGAGTCGCAGAAATGACTCTCAGACTGCTTCGAGAAGATCCCCGCGAACGGCCTTGGACACATCTCTCGACACGTCCTTATGCCCAATGGATTCCTGGACAGTTCGGATACCAAACTTGGGGTCAGGCAACTTGCCTAACCCCAAAATTGCCCATGACCCCAAAATTGCCCATACGACCCTGAATTGCCGACCTTGAGATTGCAATTCCCCCCACCGGGAGCCAAGACCAAGTTGGACAGCTGCTGTAAATTTCTGCGGGGCAGCCCAGATGGGGGTCAGGCACGGGTCAGGCACCATTTCTCGACTGCTAACCCATTGATTTAAAGCCTTCCTCCCATATCAATCTGGCACTCAGTAACTTTTTCGCGGCAGACGGAGAGGCGCGCTTCCAGCCGCCTTCGAATCAACCAAGGGCGGCAAGATGCCGCCCCTCCGGTCGGACACAGAAGGCCACCCCACGCGGCCAGTCAACAAATGTTGCCTGATCCACAAATTGCCGACCCCATGCCCGAAATCCATTCCAAAAGCGGCAGAGGACAGCCGCACTACAAAACCTTGCGGAGTGATTTGCGCTGCCGCAATTTTCGAGTTTGCCAGGCGAGTGCACCCTTCCCAATCTCTGCGTCTCTGCGTCTCTGCGTCTCTGCGTCTCTGCGTCTCTGCGTTAAATATCCGGCTCGGAAAACTCTGCGTTGGAATTCTCATAAACATCCGTGGCGGCCTCGAATGTGTTTAGATGGACTCTAACAACTTCACTGACGTCCTCGGTGTAGCCTCCGGCCAGGACCCATGCGATTGGGATGCCAGATTGCTTCGCCAACTGGAAGACGGCGAGGTCGCGCTGGCGTAAGTCTTCGTGGTTGAGGGTCAATGGGGAAAACGGGTCTTTATGGAACGGATCGGCCCCGGCCTGGTATAGCAACAGATCGGGTTTGCGTTCGGCCAACAGCGGCCATGCCCGGCGGATTGACTCGAGCAGATACTCGCGGGCTGTCCCTGCTGGGAGCGCGAATGATTGGTGATTTTCGCCGTCCTCATGGCGGCACGGCGTGACCTCCCGGTAACAGACGTTCTCGACGTAATCGTTGCCGTAAATGGAGAGGGCGAAAAGATAAGGCCGGGTCCGGGCAAGGAGCGCGGTGCCGTTGCCATAATGCAGGTCAAGATCAAGCACCGCAGCGGATTTGATCTCACCGGAAGCGATCAATGCGTCTATGGTGACAACCAATCCGTTAAAGGTGCAAAACCCTTCGCCATGATCGGCGCTCGCATGATGAAACCCACTTACCAAAGCCGATGCGACTCCCTCCTTCAGCGCGGTCCGCGCTGCGGCAAGGCAACCACCGGATGTCAGACAGACCGACTCAAACAATTGGGGCGACCACGGAAACTTTTGGCTCTCGGCCAGACTCCTCGGTTCTCCGGTTTTGATCGCGTCGATATAGTCGGCGGTATGGACCCGGAGCAGATCGGTTTCCGTTACCGGCTCAGGAACAATGATCTCCGCCCGGGGATGATCACGCAAAGCGTCGGCCACCAACCCAAACTTACGTATCGGCATCAGATGATTTCCCAACGGTGCCGCATAACCAGGATGATAGAATACCTTCATGCGGTGGGTGGAATCAGCGCGATCTCGAATGCCGGATATAGGTCCAGGGCGAGGGCGGGATGATTCATCTCCTGGAGACGCAACTGGGGGCGATAGATCTCATACAGGGCTTCCACGATTCTCCGAAGCCGCGCCCCGGGCAAGTTTTCCTCCCCTTCCCGGTTGACCTGCCGCAACACAAGCTGGAAGGGCAGTGGCCGGTTCCCGCCGGTTTCATCGATCTCAACCGGGTCGCGAAAATCCGGCTGATGATAATGCACATGCTTCGGATCGACCTTTTTGAATCCTGCTTTTTCGTATGCGAGCAGCCGCAGGTGTGTTGCCGGGTCCGATGATACCGGTTCCATTTCGGAGACCAATGTAATCAAAACATTTGAAGGAAGCTGATTGGATTGGGCACAAGCGCGCGCGGTCACAATCGGGAAAGCACGCAACCAGCCCGCCAATCCGGTGCGGCGAAAGGGCGGCATCACCAGGTTGTGAGAAAGATGCACGAACAGCTCGCCCTCAAAGGCAATGGCGGTGTGATCGCGCACCGCCGCGATTTGGCCGGCCTCGCGCACGAGCCAGATCTCGTAGTGCACCGATGGTTGCCGGGCAAACCGGCCGATGAGCGTCTCGCGTCGTTCCATTTCGCCTTTGGCGCCGAACTCGTCCCAGAGCATGCCGTAAGCGATCCCGAAATCGGGATGATCCACTGATCGGATCCGCTCGATCTGAAAACGCGACAGGTCAAGCGAAGCGGACTTGGCGTCCCCGGGGGCTAGGTCGGAAAATGTCATGGGAAGGGATAAAGGAGGTTTCCTGTGCAGCAGGTTTGTAGCCCCGGCTTCAGCCGGTCCAGCGTTCTCTTTTTTTTCACTTTAAATGTTCTCGTCATCCTCGGGTTTGCGTTCGCTCTTGCCGCATAAATGCGGAACTACAAACCCGGAGGGCTCGGCAGTTGGCAAAAGGGGGAAATTGGACTTACAATGGACGTATGAAAGAGCCTGAAGAACTCGAAGGCTTGGATCGGCAATTCCATCTTCACCCGTTTACCAATCACGAGGAACTGCACCGGCTCGGGACTCAGATTCTTGTGGAAGGGAGCGGGGTTTACCTCACCGATGCGCATGGGAACCGTTTGCTGGACGGGCTGGCGGGTCTTTGGTGCGTCAATGTCGGGTATGGATGCAAGGAGATTGCGGACGCCGTTACCCAGCAGATGCAGCGTCTTGCGTTCTATCCTTCCTTCTTCAATTCCACGACCGAACCCGCCATCCGGCTGGCGGCGAGACTTGCCTCGCTGACGCCGGGGCCGCTCAACCATGTGTTCTTTAGCAACTCAGGCTCTGAAGCAAATGAGACGGCGCTCAAACTGATCCGCGCCTATATGAAGCTGCGCGGGACGCCGGGTAAAACCAAAATACTATCACGGGCTTACGCGTATCATGGAGTCACTCTCGCGACGACGAGCATGACAGGGCTCCCTGCCTGCCAGACCCCGTTTGATTTGCCGCTGCCGGGCTTTGTCCAAGTGCCGGGGCCGCATGCCTACGCGGTTGACGAGGCTGCGGCGGTTTATGGGAAATGGTGTTTGGAAGAGACGGAGCGGATCATCGACCGGGAGGATCCGGCAACCATTGCCGCGATCTTCGTCGAACCGATCCAGGGAGCTGGCGGCGTGATTGTCCCGCCTGCCGGTTATCTCCATGCATTGCGGGAGATGGTTCGGGAAAAGAATATCCTCTTTGTCGCCGACGAAGTGATCACGGGATTCGGCAGATTAGGTGCATGGTTTGCCAGTGAACTCTGGGACCTGGATCCGGATCTGATGACGTTGGCCAAAGGATTAACCAGCGGCTATCTCCCGCTGGGCGCCACGATGGTCCGGGATGAAATCGCGGAAACGCTGATAGCCGGTGGATATCTTGCCCACGGCTTTACTTACAGCGGGCATCC
>JAYUPM010000456.1:0-2897 GCA_043760145.1 Spartobacteria bacterium | reverse complement strand
AACCCTCTGCGTCTCTGCGCCTCTGCGTTAAAATCCCCTTCCGGCTCCGGCGAGTTCAGTTCTCCGGCGACTGGATTGGAATTGGTGGCCGGGTGCGCGTTAACAACTGGCGAATCCCCGGAAAATAGCTCGATTGCCAACGCTTAAAGACGATCGCTAAGGCATTCATTCGCCCATCCGCGCCACCGACCGCTCGATTTGAAACCATCCTCCCCACCACGGTTTCTCTGTCCCCGTGTTCCCTCTATTGTTGACTTATTTGTTACGACTGTGTTGAACCCCTAGCTCCTGATCGGGAACAGGTTATCAGAACCTGTCCTGTGGCCCCAAAAAAGAACTTTTATGCCCCACAAATCTTGGTTCGTCGTCCGATTCATCTCGGTTTTCTGGTGTCTGTTGGCGGGTTCAGCCTTTGCGGAAGGCTGGAAGTTCACAGATGTTGGAACCACGCCTCCCGGAAGCGCGGTTTTCTCCGAATCGACTGGCGTGATGAGCGTGCAGGGCTCGGGAGAAGGCCTCGGCGCTTACAGTGACAGGTGCGGGTTCGCCTGGCAAAAGCTGACCGGCGACGGCGAACTAATTGGGCGCCTGAGGTCGGTTGCGGGTGCGCCATCCACGGTTGGAGGGTTAATGCTGCGCGAAACGTTGCATCCCGCCTCTGCCAATATTTCCCTAGCGGTCGGTCCAGCAGGCGCGGGCTTCGGGGTAAGGAATATCGCCGGCGATGTAACTACGGTTACGCCAATTTCCGGCCTCAACGCACCGGTTTGGATGAAGCTTGTTAAATCGGGTGCCAATGTTTCCGCGTTCCATTCGCCGGATGGCTACACCTGGACGGCGTGCGGAAACGTAACACTCCCATTCCCGACGACAATTTTTGCAGGCTTCTGGAGTGCCGGTGGTGGGGCGGATGCGAACGGCACCTGCGAGTTCGAAAGTATCAGCCTCCCATGGATCAGTGCTGGGATCGGCGCAACCGGCCTGCAGGGGAATTCTTCTTATGACGGAGCAACCCAAACTCGCATCGTGAAGGGTGCCGGTGCGGATATCGGTGGGAGCGCAGATGCCTTCCAGTATGTCTACCAGACTTTGCGGGGTAACGGTCAGATCATCGCGAAAGTAGCGGCCATTGAAAACACGAATACCGGAGCAAAAGCGGGCGTCGTGATCCGTGAATCAGTGGCCGCCGATGCAAGATTGGTTGGTCTTTTCGTTACTCCGACGACGACCGGATCCTTTATTTCTCGGCGCGCAGCCGGTGGCAGAGCAAGGACTGTGAGTGTATCAGGACTGGCTGCGAACCAATGGGTAAAACTCGTTCGGGACGGAGCTGTCATTACCGGCTTTCGCTCCACGGACGGGAGCACATGGACCGAGGTGGGAGCTCGATCCATCGCCATGACGGCCGAGGTGCTCGTTGGTTTGGCGGTGACGAGCGAATCGACCTCGGCTCTATGTCAGGCGACATTTAGCGGAGCCACGGTGATTCAACCCTGGCTCAATCAGGATCTCGGAACCGCGGGGCTGGCAGGCTCACTTTCGATAGGACCCGATACCGGGCTCATGGTATTAAAGGGAGCCGGAAGTGATATTGGCGGAACTGCTGATTCTTTCCACTACGCTCACCAGACCGTCTCGGGAGATCTGGAGATCGTTGCTCGGGTAAATTCGCAGGAGAATACGAATCCGGCCGCCAAAGCGGGTGTGATGATCCGGGAACAATTAAGGGCAGGACTTACGAATACAGCTGCGAATGTGGCCTTACTGGTGACTCCATCCTCCGGATTATTAATGCAGTTCCGCACAGCCACATCTGCGACGACGACTGCAATAACCACCAGCGGGATTACTGCCCCTTGCTGGCTGCGGCTTGTCAAATCGGGAACCACCTTCAAAGGGTATCATTCGAGCGACGGCCAGACGTGGACATTAGCCGGCACCGGCACAGTTACAATGACAGCAACGGCCTATGCGGGGTTAGCGGTTACCAGCAGGTCAACCACGTTGCTTGGGACTTCCGTCTTTCAAGAAGTAAATATTACTTCGCCCGATTCAGACAACGATGGACTTCCGGATAGTTGGGAAAACACCTATTTTGTAGGGTTATCAGAGAGTTCCACATCCGACTTCGATGGAGACGGGTTGAATAACGGCACAGAGTTTGACTACGGGACTAACCCAGCCAGCTTCTATAATGGCTCGACGCCGCAGATCTCGATAGTCGGAGGCGATGACCAACTCGGCGAGGCAGGCTTGTTTCTGCCGCAGCCGCTAAGGATTCGTTTGCTTTCAGCGGATGGGACTTTGCTAGCCAACGCACCGATTGTATTTTCCGTAACACAAGGGGGAGGCGGTCTATCCGGCACCTTTGGCGGTGTAACCGCAACAACTTTGGATGCTGTTACCGACGCTTTTGGAAACGCCGTCGCTTATTTCAAGCAGCCTGCTTCACAAGGAACCGTCAGTAAAATCACGGCAGGGCCGGTCGGCGCAGTCGGCTCGGTGATTTTTACCGAAACCACTGTAATTCAGGCGGCGATGCCCACATTGACTCCCGACGGCGGGGTGTTTCGGAGCCGACGCCACGTCACTGCCTTGTGTGCCACTCCGGGCGCCGTGTTGCATTACACATTCGATGGCGTCGATCCGACGGAAAACGATCCCAGCGTGGTCTCCGGTGGGTCCATTCTGGTCGCGGTATCCGCGGCGTTGAAGGTTCGCGGCTTCAAATCCAATGCGATCCCGAGTGAGGTGAAGAGTGCCAGCTATACCATTACCGGCGCCGTTGCTTTGGGTCATGCTACCGTTGTGGCACTCAAGACCGACGGCACTGTATTTGAATGGGGACAGATCACAAATGGTCGTCCTGAGTGTAACACGGTGCCAACCTTGGTGCC
>JAYUPM010000455.1:0-2903 GCA_043760145.1 Spartobacteria bacterium | reverse complement strand
TCGTATCCCGGCGGCAACTCCCCGAGCTGCCAGCCAAAGCGTTTGTTGCATGTATTATCCTTTCCGCTCGCGCACCAGCAGTCGCGTCCCCAGTCGCGGAAACTCTCGACCAGCACTTTGAGCCGCATATCGCGGACGATATTTACAGCCCCGCCTTCACCGAGGGTTAAGTGGTGGGGAGGATAGAATGACTGGGTGGAAAGGTCGCCAAAAGTTCCCGTGTGGCGATGCTCACCACTCTTTCCATAGAGAGACCCAAGGGCATCGCAGTTGTCTTCAATAAGCCAGAGCCCATGCTTGTTGCAGAACTCACTTACTGTTGTGAGGTCAAAAGGGTTTCCCAAGGTATGCGCAAACATGACGGCCTTGGTCTTATTCGGACAGTAAGCGGATTCGAGCATGTCCCCGCATGCGTTTAGAGTCCTGGGATCATTATCGATAAATACCGGCACCGCCCCGTTCTGGAGAATGGGAGCAACGGTTGTCGGAAAGCCGGCCGCACACGTAATCACCTCGTCGCCTGGCTTGATTCGTCGATCCCCTAGTTTGTGGCTGGTCAATGCGGCGACCGCCAGCAGGTTTGCTGAGGATCCCGAGTTGGTAAGAAGTGAGCGCTTGAGGCCGAGGGACGCGGCAAGTTCGCTTTCAAACGCTTCGCCCTCGGGACCAAGTGTCAGCCAGAAATCCAATGTCGCGCTTACGGCAGCCTCCACTTCGTCCGCGGTGAAAACCCGCCCGGCATACGGAACAGTTGTCGTCCCTGGATTAAAAGGGATGTGTTCCGCGAGGTGGGGTAATCCTGGTAAATTGGAGCGATGGGCAAGCGCTGAATACTTTCGCGTCAGGCTAAGAATCTGAGCCTTAAGTTCGGAGAGTTCATCCATGGTGATTGGCATTCATCGAGCCCATGGGAGACCCTGGGCTTGAGCCGCGGCGCAATAGGCCTCGATTTGAGCCCGGGTCAAGGCGCGCGCATCAAAGGAAGGATCCTCAAACGATTGCCGATACCAATGGGCGGTTTTTTGGATCGTTTCCGAGAAGCTCCACACCGGGCTCCATTTGAGGAGGGCATGAGCCTTGTCGATGTCTAATTGCAAAAGGCCCGCTTCGTGAACTGCATTCGGATCACTCTGGTCCTGCCAGCGCCCCGGCCAATAGGTGAGGAGCTCTTCCACAAGTTCACCCACAGTCCGGTTGGAACGGTAGTCGGGGCCGAAATTGAATGCCGATGCAAGAAGCGAAGCATCTTTCGGGACGGCGCTGGCCATCCGTGCGGCAAGCCAGAGATAACCACTGAGCGGTTCCAAAACGTGCTGCCATGGTCGCACTGAGCTCGGATTGCGAATGCCAATGGATTGGCCCGCCTGGAGCGCCCGAACGCAATCGGGAATAATGCGATCAAGGGCCCAGTCCCCGCCACCGATGACATTGCCCGCGCGGGCGGTGGCGAGCCGGACTGCATGGGACTCAAAGAAGGAATGCCGGTAGGAGGCCACCATTAATTCGGCGGCCGCCTTGCTGGCGCTATAGGGATCATGACCGCCGAGCCTGTCGCTCTCGCGGTAACCGTGGATCCACTCGCGGTTCTCGTAGCATTTATCCGAGGTGACCACCACCACGCTGCATGGAATCGCGAGCTCCCTCAGCGCCTCCAGTAAATGGACCGTTCCCAAAATGTTGGTCGCATGAGTGTCGAGCGGCTGGCGATAAGATTCCCGGACCAGTGCCTGGGCGGCAAGATGGAAGACAAAATTGGGCCGGCTCTCCAGAAGAACTTCCCGAAGCATTCCCGAATCGCGGACATCGCCCAAGTGATGGCCGGTTAGTCGGGTGGCGAGACCGAGTTGCTCAAACAATGCAGGCTCCGTGGGCGCCAACGCATACCCGCTAACCGTTGCTCCCATTTGAAGCAACCATTCGCAAAGCCACGCCCCCTTAAATCCGGTGTGCCCCGTGACGAATACGTTGCGCCCGCAAAACGCTCCCTCAAACGGATTACTCACGGCTCTGGACTGCATTTACGGGGATCCCAAGGAGCCTTGTTATCGCGCCATAGCTGGTTGAGGTATTGGCTTTCCTGATAGGTGTCCATGGGCTGCCAAAATCCCTCGTGTTGGTAGCAATTTAACTGCTGGGCCCGGACCAACGATTCGATCGGCTCACGCTCAAATGCGATTTCGGGCCCGCCCTGCAAATAGTCGAAGAGACGATAGTCACAAACCATATACCCTCCATTCACGTAGTTTTCTTCATACTGGGGTTTTTCGGTAAAATTCTCCACGGAACCGCCCGGGTTCACATTAAGAATTCCAAAACGTCCGGTGGGATGGACTGCGGAGATGGTCAGCACTTTGCCCGCCGATCGGTGGCATTCGATGGAGGCATTAATATCGATGCTGGAGAGGCCGTCGCCATAAGTCAGAAGGAAAGTTTCACCCGCCGGTATATATCGTTTGATTTGGCCCACACGGTAGCCTGTCAGTGAGTCCTCGCCGGTATCCGCGAGGGTGACCGTCCAATCCTCCTCTTCGTGATGGTCGTGATATTCTGTGGTCTGATTCCGGCCCAACTCCAGGGTTACGTCGCATGTATTCCAAAGATAATTGCGGAAATATTCTTTGATCATCTCCCCTTTGTATCCGAGGCACAACACAAAGTCTTTATGCCCGGCTTGGGAATAGCTCTTCATGATGTGCCACAGGATCGGGCGGTTGCCGATTGGCACCATTGGCTTGGGGCGAAACTCCGTTTCTTCCCGAAGGCGGGTGCCTCGACCACCGCAAAGAATAACGACTTTCATTGGTTTTTTTCTGGTTAAGCCGGATCTCGGCCAAAGGGAATATTATTTTGCAGGAACTTGCGATGGCTGGCGCGGTGGCCGGCTGTCGCGCCAACACGCCCGC
>JAYUPM010000454.1:0-7417 GCA_043760145.1 Spartobacteria bacterium | reverse complement strand
GTGTGTTCAGTGAATTCCGTGGGCAAATGCTCCCTCCACAGTCCCCACCCTAGTAGTTTCTGTGTAATTCAGTGTCTTCCGTGGGCCATCCCTGACATGCCCGACATCTGTGGTTAAAATTCCTGAGTCCCAGAATTAAACCGCAAAGGGCAAAGATATCGTGCCAGGCTTTCTGCGGTTCGGCGCACTGGGAGATTGTGTGCGGAGCCAATTGCATGTTAGGTTGCCGCACTATGAGCACGCTCGCCGAAATTGAAGCCGCCCTTCCTGAGCTTTCATGGGAGGAAATGGATGCTTTGGAACGCCGATTGCATGAGTTGCGCGCCACACGGGAAGCAACCGGACTCCCTTTCACTGGAATCGATGCCATCCAGTGGTGGCGGCAAATCTCACATCTGCCCCCGGATGAGGCCGAGGCGTTTGCCCGTGATGTGGAAGCCGGACGCAGCGAAATGAACCGGCCACTGGGCGTGCCGCGATGGGAGTAGTAATCGATTCTTCCATTTTTATCGCCGCCGAGCGGGGCCGTTTGGATTGGCTTGGTTTTCATGGAACCCTCGGATCCAAGCCTCTTTTTCTCACGTCCGTGACGCTCGCGGAACTTGCCCACGGCGTCGAACGCGCGGACACGCTCGAACGGCGCACGAAACGAAAGACTTTTGTTGATCAGGTGGAGAGCCAATATCCGTTGCTGACGTTCGGGCGCGCCGAGGCACTCCAATACGCGAAGCTCTGGGCCGAATTCGCCAAAGTGGGAACACTCATTGGCACTCACGATCAGATGATCGCTGCCATCGCCCGAACTCACGACCACAGCGTTGCCACCTTGAATCTTTGCGACTTCAGTCGTGTCCCGTGCCTTGTCGTAATCGACGCCACTCCATTTCTGCTTACGAGTTTGAGGCATGGGCAAGGGGGATAAAGACTTGGGGCGAGGGTGCCTCATTTAAAGTGTCAAGGTGAGACGAGCCTTTCATTGGACCCAATCAATAAATGCGGCCGCCGACACCGAGGCGCTCCTCGACTCCTGCATGCAATCCCCCGTTCCCATCTGCGAACATCTGTGCCCGACATCTGTGGTTAAAAAATTCTCCTCTGTGGGATGGTCGTGATTTTCAATCTCCCATCCAGCAGCGCCGATACTCAGACAAACACGCGAAACAGGTTTGGAAACCCGCGCCACCACGGCGCCCGTATCTATACCCGAGCGGCCGACACCAAATCTGCGTCCTCTTCGACCGCCTGTTGAAACGAACTGAACCGCGGCGCCCAGCCGAGGGCGCGCATTTTTTTGTTGCTGACCCGTTTATTGGTCCAGCCCCGTTTGCGGTTTAGATCAATCGGGACCGAGGGTGGAAGGGCATGTCCAAAGCGGTGGGCGAGCCATTGGTAAAGCGCGCGCTGCTGGAGCGGCTCGTCGTCGCTGAGATTAAAACAACCCTTCGCGTTTTTCTCCAAAAGCATGACCAGCGCCGTTGCGATGTCGTCCCGATGGACCTGGTTGATCCAGCGCTCCCCATCCCCTTCGATCACCGCATCGCCCGCGAAAAATTTCTTCAATAAAACGGAGCGTCTTGGACCGTAAATTCCAGCCAGCCGCGTCACAACGCCCCCCCGCTCCAGCACCAATTGCTCTGCCGCCTTCAATATCCGACCCGTGTCGCGGTCCGGCATTGCGGGGCTTTCTTCCGAAACCCATGACCCGTCGGTCTGGGGATAAACAGACGTGCTGCTCGTAAAAAGGAGGGTCGCCCCGGGCAAGATATCCGCAAGGTTGCGAGCTCCCTCCAAATAGACGCGTTGGTAGGCATCCGCCCCGGCGCGCCCGGAGCTTGCGCAATGCACAACAGCCGCAGCGCCCTTAAACGAGTCGCATTGAGCCAGCCCAAACCTGTCGCTGATATCGCACGCCACCACGGGAAACGGCTCTCCTGCGAGCTGCGCGGCGGATTCCTGGGAATGAGTGGCGCCGACCACATCCCAACTGCGGTCATGCAAAAGCCGGGCCGTCGCCAACCCAACAAACCCGCATCCAGCTATAACGACTTTCGGCATACGACATTCATTCCTCAACCTTCATCCTTTAAATATGGCGATTCCGGCCCGCTTTCGCCCACAAATCGGATCCCGCATTTGGTGAAAACCACCATTTCCTGCCGCAAATCCGGAGTTTCTTTTAGCGCCGCCCCGAAGACGGATTCGGCCCGGCTGGCGCAATAAATATCGGCGTGCTCGAACAAAGTGCAGCCCGCATCGACGGCGGCATGGATGGCATGGCGGCCGGGGGCGAAATCGGTGTCCGGCACCCCGGAACTGGCTGTGCGCCAGCATCCGCAGGCCATGCGGCTGGAAGGGAGGTGGCTGGAACGGAGGGCAATACTCTTCATTGGGACACGCTAACGGGAGAAGCGCGCTGGCAGCAAGTGCGTCTCTTATTGGGCATTGGCAATCCGCGCCTGGCGGCGCTCGCTTGGAAGTTATTGGCCGTGCGCATTGACGCGCAGAGGTATCGCCCCCATATTCCCCGCCCTTTGCAAACGGCCACACACTCGGAAAGAGACACAGACATGGAACATATTCGTAACATCGCCATCATCGCGCACGTCGATCATGGCAAAACCACTTTGGTGGATCAGCTTCTTAAACAGTCCGGCACATTCCGCGCGAATGAAGCCAAATCAAGTGAGATCCGCATCATGGATTCCATGGATTTGGAGCGGGAAAAAGGGATCACGATCAAGGCCAAGAACGCCGCATTCCGGTGGCACGATTACCATGTGAACATCGTCGATACTCCCGGCCACGCGGATTTCGGGGGCGAAGTGGAGCGGATCATGAAGATGGTTGATGGGGTGCTGCTGGTGGTGGATGCGTATGATGGTCCCCAGGCCCAGACCAAGTTCGTCCTCAAGAAAGCGCTCGAAGCCGGCGCCAAACCGATCGTCGTCATCAACAAAATCGACCGCGAAAACGCCCGCCCACACAAGGTTCTCGACATGGTCTTCGAGCTTTTCATGGAGCTCAACGCCAACGATATCCAGCTCGATTTCCCAGTCATTTACGCCAGTGCCCGCGACGGATACGCCATGCGCGAAATCCACGACAAGAGCGAGACGATGGAGCCGCTCTTTGAAGCCATCATCAAATTCATTCCGGCTCCCGCCAAATCCGATGTCAGCTATTTCCAGATGCTCGTCTCCAACCTCGATTACTCCGATTACCTCGGCCGAATCGCTTATGGGCGGATCATCAGCGGCCGGGTCCGTGTGGGCGACAGCGTGGTCCATATCACCAAGGAAGGCCGGCGCGAACGGGCCAATGTGACAGCCCTCTTCGGCCATCAAGGTTTGTTGAAAATCGAACTCAAGAACTCCAGCGAAGGCGATATCGTCGGGCTCTGCGGTTTTGAAGACGCCTTTATCGGCGAGACCATTACCGACACGGAAGAGCGGTTGCCGATTCCATTCGTGGACATCGATCCGCCCACCATCACCATGAAGATTTGCATCAACGACGGCCCGCTTGCCGGACGCGAAGGCAAACTGCTCACCGCCCGCCAGGTCCGGGAACGGCTCATTCGCGAGACCCGCACCAACGTTTCCATCCTATTTGCCGATACAGACATTGCCGGGCACTTCGAGATCCAGGCCCGGGGCGAAATGCAGATCGCCATCATCGTCGAACAGATGCGCCGGGAAGGCTTTGAAGTGCTCGTCTCGCGTCCCGAGGTGATCTATCAGCGCGACGAAGACGGCAAACTCCTCGAGCCGTTGGAGAATCTTTATGTCGATGTTCCCAATGATTGTTTGGGCGACATCCTTCAATCCCTCGCCGGCCGACGCGCCGACATCATCCACATGGAGCACAACCCGCACAGCGTCACGGTGCAGGCCATCGTCCCGACTCGCGGCCTGATCGGGTTCGAGACCGACCTCGTCAACGCCACCAAGGGCCACGGGATCATGTCCCATATTTTCAAGGAATACGGCTTCCACAAGGGCGACATCGCCACCCGCAACAACGGCGTCCTCGTCGCCATGGAACAAGGGATCAGCACCAGCTACTCGCTGGAAACCATCCAGGAACGCGGCCGCCTTTTCATCGGGCCACAGGCCGAGGTCTATGAAGGAATGATCATCGGCGAAAACGCGCGTCCCGACGACATGCCGGTCAATCCGTGCCGGGCGAAGAAGCTGAGCAACATGCGCTCCACGGGAGACGGCAAAGGCATCTCACTGGCGCCGCCGCTGGTGATGACGCTTGAGCGCTCGCTCGAATACATTGCCCCGGATGAGTATGTGGAGGTCACGCCCAAGAGTTTGCGGATGCGCAAAAAGATCCTGGACGCCAACGGCCGCAAGCGCGCCTCCGCCAAGGTTTCAAGCTAGATTATTGCTCACGACCCGATCCACGCGGGGACCGATGCCGGTGAAGATTTCCCACGGGATCGTTCCTGCCCGAGTTGCCATTTCTGCGGCGAGGATTTGCTCGTTGCCTTGTTGACCCAGAAGCACGACCTCGGCGCCGGGCTCAACCTGCCGCCCCGTCACGTCAACCATGATTTGATCCATCGTGACGCGCCCGAGAACCGGGCAACGTTGACCACCAATAAGGACCTCGGCGCCGCGATTGGAAAGATGACGCTGAAACCCGTCCGCGTATCCAACCGCAAGGGTCGCGACCCGCATCGGAGCCCGCGTGATGAAGGTTCGTCCGTAACTGATGCCGCGCCCCGGACCGACTTCGCGCACCAGTGTGACGCGAGTTTTCCAGGTCAGGACAGGACGCAGGCGCGACTGAAATTCCGGGCGCGGTGAACTGCCGTAAAGGGCAAGTCCAGTTCGAACCAAATCGCCGGCAAAATTGGGGAACGCGATGAGGCCCGCGCTGTTTTCCACATGGGCATCGGCTGCAATTCCCAATCCACGTAAAGCGGCGACAAGCGAGTGGAAGGTTGTGAGTTGCTCCCGTGTAAAATCGTCGTCTTCATCCGCCACGGGCAGATGCGACGCGATGCCGGCAATAGACACGCCGGGCAATTGATTAATGGCTTGCGCAGCAGCAAGAGCTTCCTCGTGCCAAACCCCGATTCGTCCCATGCCGGTATCGATGGCTAGATGAATCGGCACCCTGGCCGGAGTCGGGGCCAAGGCACTGTAAGCGCCCGCTTCTTCAACACTCGAAACGGTGGGCACATAACCACCCTTCACGATTTCGATGCGCTCCGCGGGCAGCGCTGGACTCAATATATAAATCCGTTCCGGGGCGACAGATCTGGGGAGTTGGCGGGCTTCGGTCAGGTGGGCGACTCCGAACATTTCCACGCGATCGTCCAGCGCCCGCACGATCGCATCCACTCCGTGCCCATACGCGTTCGCCTTTACCACCGCCATCACTTTTGTCCCCTCCCGGAGTTGCGCCCGGATCGCTGCAAGATTATGCGAAAGCGCCCCGAGATCGATCTCAGCCCAGCATCTGGAGTCTCCGCCTGGACCGTTCACGATTGTTCCGCTGGCCCAGCCACGAGTTCTTCCACCAATTCCTTCAACTCCTCGAGGAAAGGAAAAATCTCCTCCGGCGTTTTGCAGATGGTGATTCCCCGTTCGACCCGCGGCCGACGCTTCATAAAAAACGGGAACACGAGTAGAAAAACCGCCAGTGCGAAGAGCTGGTGGCGAACGCTGGGCGGATGAGGATTCATGGGAGGCTGCAGCAACGGGTGGAAAGCGCGAGGCGTGTGATGGCGGGCACAATGCATCCCTTTTCTCATTCGGGCAATTGCACAAATCCAGCATTCCAGTGGCTTTGTGAGCTTGCACTCGGGCCGGGGACTCTTGAATAACAACGGTCCGCCTTATGTCCAAATTCCCGATAATCCTTTTCATCGCTGGCAGCATAACCGCCGTGGCAGCCCCAGTGCCGGAACAAATCAGCCCGGAGACAACCAAGCCCGAAGCTGTGGCACCGGCTGCCGCGGCCACCCCGAAACCGAAGCCCGCGACTCCGAAACCGGCCGATGCGAAGCGGGATGCCGTCAATCCGACGCCTTTAAAGCCAGCGGCGTTGAAGGCTGCGACGCCGGCGCCAACGACACCGAAGCCGGCTCAAGCCAAGGCCACTCCTGTTAAAGCGAGCGCCGAGCCTGCCAAGGCCCCGGAATCCACAGTCAAAAAGCCGGGGTTCTTTGCGCGGCTTTTTGGCAGAAAACCAAAGCCCGCCCCGGCGGCTTCGGTGACTCCAAAACCGGCAACCACCCCGCGCCCGCGCAAGCCGCGTCCGGCAGTGGCGCCATCCCCTGCCGAAGAACCGAAGGCCGCGCCAGAGAACACGGCCCCGGAGAAAGTCGAAGTCGCGCCGCCCGAAACGCCCGAGCAGAGCACTGAGAAGAGCACTGAGAAGCTGCCAGCGCCTCCACCCGCCGCGCCACTGAAACCGGTTAAAGTTAAAAAGACGCCGGTTGCTCCCGCAAAGCCGGCGAATCCACCGCCAACAGGCAACGATCCTGAAGCGATGGAAAAATGGAAATACAACGAAGCCAAATACAAAGCGTTGGAGGATCCTGAAGTGCTGGAACTGAAGGAAAAATCGGATGCCGCCCTCTCTGAGGAAGAAGGCCGCAAAGCGCTTCGCAGCTACAACCGGGCGCTCTTCAATAAAATGCGGCGAGTGGATCCGAGCATCAAGGAGCGGATCGACCAGATGGAAAGCGCGATCATGAAACGACTCGGCGAGTAACGGGGGCCTGGGAAGAGGGGGGACGACTGAAAATTTGAGGAACCGAGACACGAGAACAGCTGCTCTCGTCCATCCAATTTTCATTTTTCAATTTTCAATCTCCCCCCCTTCTCCCCATCCAGCAGCGCCGATACTCAGACAAACACGCTAAACAGATACGGAAGCCAGCTTGCGGCATCTTGCCGCCCACGTTTTTCAGCGGCTGGAAGCCGCCGCTCCCAGTTTCCCCCAAGGAGGGATGGCTTCCAGCCGTCCACGTTGCCCAGCGGCTGGAAGCCGCCGCTCCCAGTTTCCCAGTTTTTCCAAGGAGGGATGGGAGAGGGCAATTGAAAAATGAAAATTGGATGGGCGTTGGGACGCATGGGAGCAGAACCGTCGCGCAACGTCCATCGATGAAGCCTCATCAATGAAGCCTCATCTCACGGTGTAAACATCTCCTGGAGCAACGCGAAGACCTTCTCGCAACTTGGCACGGAGAGTTTCCCGAGACGGTGCCCATGGTGCTCCCGATCGACTGTGCGGATCTGGTCGAGCACGCCCTGTCCGGATTTGCGGTCGAACCGCCATGAGATAGCAGAGTGACTGCTTCCGTAATGCGTTCGCGAATCAAGGCCGCATATGCATCACCCATCGGAAGTTCGACCGTCACCAGGATCCGCCTGCGGGTCATCTTGGTCACCTG
>JAYUPM010000453.1:0-7430 GCA_043760145.1 Spartobacteria bacterium | reverse complement strand
CGGTATTGAGTTTGACCGTGGCGAACCCGCTGACTTGGTTGACAGAGGTTCTAGCCCGGGAGTAGGTTGCCTCCATGACGATGACTCCTGAAAAGCTCCGACTAGCAGGACTCGATGCGTTGCAACGCGAACTCGGAGTTGCAGGCATGGCCCGATTTCTTCAACAGTTTGAAATGGGTCGCGGTGACTACACGGCGGAGCGATGGAGTTGGCTAGCTGGCGATGCCGAAGTCCAACCGCTCGCCACGGAGATCCAGCAGATTCATTCAAGGTCGCCGGGGGCCTAAATGCGCTGGGGTGGTTAGGGAAGAGCGATGTTCGGGGAACCCCGAGGTTGGATACACACAGATGCACCCGAATGGAGACCACTGAATGCCCAAATCAAGATTCGCGTGGTCTGGGCAATAACTCGTCGCCCGACGCCAAGATCGCTCTGTTCCGATCCTTGTTTCGCGGACGGACCGATGTGTATCCCCTGCGATTCGAAAGCAGGAAAACCGGGAAGGCAGGTTACGCGCCTGCTTGCGCCAATGAATGGGTCCGCGGCGTCTGTGAAAAGCCCAGGATCAAGTGCGCGGATTGCCCTAACCGCCGGTTTTTTCCCGTCACCAATGATGTGATTTCATGGCATCTCTCCGGCAGAGACGCTCAAGGACGCGACTGTGTCATGGGTGTTTATCCCATGCTTCTCGATGAGACCTGTTATTTCCTGGCGGCCGATTTTGACCGGGAAAACTGGCAGACAGATGCAGGTGCGTTCCTCGAAACGTGCGACCGACTCTCGCTCCCCGCCGCCCTGGAACGATCGCGCTCCGGCAATGGCGGGCATGTCTGGCTTTTCTTTGAGGAAGCCATCTCGGCCTGCCTCGCCCGCAAACTCGGGTCACACGTGCTTACCGAAACAATGGAGCGTCGTCCCGAGATTGGCCTTGTCTCCTATGACCGGCTTTTCCCCAACCAGGACACGTTACCCAAAGGCGGGTTTGGTAACCTCATCGCGTTGCCTCTGCAAAAGCATGCGCGCGAGCAGGGCAACACCGTTTTTCTCGACAATCAATTCAACCCATACATTGACCAGTGGTCATTCCTGGCATCCGTGGGAAGAATCAGCCGGGAGCGAGCCGAATCTCTTGTGCGCGATGCGGAGTCAAAGGGAAGAGTCATTGGAGTGCGCACGGCGATACTGGACGAGGAGGATGACACTCCATGGACTGCCCCACCATCGCGCCGCCGCAAAGAGTTGCCGATTCTTGATCCATTGCCGGAGAGCCTGGATCTGGTTCTTGCGGATCAAATCTATATTCCTCGGGAGAATCTTCCGCCGGCCCTGCGCAATCGATTGCTGCGCCTTGCTGCGTTTCAAAACCCGGAATTTTACAAGGCCCAGTCAATGCGGTTGCCGACTTACGACAAGCCGCGAATTATTCAGTGCGCGGAGGAACATCCAAAACATTACGCCCTGCCCCGGGGTTGCCTTCAGGAGATTCAACAACTCCTGAAAACGCTAAAGATCAAAGTCGCGTTGGAGGATAAGCGTTGCGGCGGCGTTCCGTTGAATGTCACTTTCTGCGGCAAATTGCGGGGCGAACAACAAGCAGCGGCTAGCGCCATGCTCGAACATGAGACCGGGGTCCTCGCCGCCACGACAGCATTCGGTAAAACGGTTTTGGCGGCATGGCTTATTGCGCAACGCGGTGTGAACACGCTGGTCGTGGTGCATCGCCAGCAGCTACTTGAACAATGGATCGAGCGTCTATCGGAGTTCCTCGGTTTACCGCCGAAAACAATCGGGCGCCTCGGTGGCGGACGCAAGAAACTCACCGGGATTCTGGATGTGGCCCTCATGCAAAGCCTTGTCCACAAAGGAATCGTTGATGACCGCGTCGGCGACTACGGCCACCTGATCGTTGATGAATGCCATCACATCTCCGCCCGCAGCTTTGAATTGGTCGCCCGCCGCGCCAAGGCCAGATATGTCACCGGCTTGTCCGCGACAATTGCGCGCAAAGACGGGCATCATCCGATTATTTTCATGCAGTGCGGTCCGGTCCGCTATCGGGTCGATGCAAAACGCCAGGCGGCGGCAAGGCCTTTCATCCATCAGGTCTTTGTCCGCCCCACCGGGATGCGAGTCCCGCCTCCGGCCAAGCCCGACCCGCGCGCGGAATACCAGGAACTGTGTGAAGCAGTCATCAGCAACGATGCGCGCAACGAGATGATCTGTGCTGATGTGACGAGCGCAGTTTCTGATGGGCGTTCGCCCTTGGTCCTGACTGAGCGGACCGAGCATCTGCAGCGCCTTGCGGACAAGTTGTCTTTAACAGTCGCGCACGTCATCACGTTGCAGGGCGGAATGGGCCGGCGACAATTGCAAGCCGCCCTCGATAGTCTCAAACAACTACCGCAGACGGCCAGCCGTGTGATCCTGGCCACGGGCGGATACATCGGAGAAGGATTCGATGATCCACAGTTGGACACATTGTTCCTAACCATGCCGGTCTCGTGGCGGGGAACCATCGCGCAATATGTCGGCCGTCTCCACCGACTCCACGAAGGCAAACGCGAAGCCCGCGTTTATGACTACGCAGACCTGAACATTCCCATGCTCGCAAGGATGTTCGATCGGCGATGCCGGGGATACGAGGCGCTCGGTTACACCATCCTTTTGCCGGCAAGCGCAGTTCCCGGATGGCCCGTGGAGGTGCCGCTCCCGGTTGATCCGGAATGGAAGACGGATTACGCCGCCAGTGTGCGCCGGATCATTCGCGATGGAGTCGATACTCCGTTGGCCGATCTATTTGTCCACGCAGCGCGGGCGCCCTCGCCCGATTCCGAGGGCGTTGATCGTGCCCGCAGTGCCAGTGAAGCCTTCCTCTTTCACAGGCTCGAAACATTGCCGGAAACCCGTGGCCAATTTCGGCTCAACGTCGAATTGCCGATTCCATTCAATGGGGTTGGCCACATGGAGGTTGATCTGTTCTGCGCAGAAGCCCGCCTGGTAATCGAACTCGATGGAGCCCAGCATTTGTCCGACGCCGAGGCTTACCGACGCGACCGCCGCAAGGATGCGCTGCTCCAGCAGCACAAATACTTCGTGCTCCGTTTCCTCGCCCAGGACGCAGGCACACAACTCGATCACGTCCTGGACACCATCCTCGCCACACTGGTCCATCGGAACCCCGGATGAATGCAACGAGGACGAAGGTAAGTTACGCTTAACTTGATGACGGCATCAGGTCGCTGATGCTAAAAATTCAATCGAGGGGCTAATAGAGTCAGGCAGTAAGGTCGTCATTGAGGAGATCAGAGGGACCATGTTTTTCTTTGGGCGTCGTGGCAGGAACGTCGCGCAGACTTCCAAGTCTGCCGTGTCGCAGGTTTCCAAACCTGCACGGCGTGAGGAAAGGATGAAAAATGAAGATGTGTGGGAATGCGCCCTTGCCGCATAAATGCGGAACTACAAACCCTGAAAGGCGCTAAACAGATACGGACCGCACGCACTCCAAGGCGCTTCGCGCAAAGAAAGAGCTTCAGAGAAGAGAGAGGCGGGACGCCTCTGCCACTTTGGGCCGCTTTCCGCTTTTCCGCTTTTCGCTTTTCGCTTTCCGCTTTCCGCTTTTCGCTTTTCTTCAGTTTTTTAGCACGATCCAGACGGTCTGGGCTCCGAAGCTCGATGGCAGATCGGCCAGCTCAGGTTCACTATGAAAGCTCCCAGCCCGACGCGTTGCTTTTAAACAAAATCGGCCGATCGCTTCCAAACCGCGCCGCTCAATCCGGGTGCAGTTCGTGGAAAGCAGCACCCTCGCATTCGGAGCCGCCACCTCCAGGGTCGCCAGGAGCAACGCTTCAAAATCGTGCTCCACCTGAAACCTGCGCCCTTTGTGCCCCCGTGAAAAAGTGGGCGGATCGAGTATGATCGCGTCGAACAACTCGCCTTTGCGGGCAAGCCGCGGCAACGACTCCATGACATCATCGGCAAAAAAGCGGTGCCCATGTTCGGGCCCCGTTTGAAGCCCATTGAGGGCGAAGTTCGCGCGGCCGCGGTCGAGCGATTTTTTGGAAAGATCGATGCTGAGGGTTTGCGCGCCAGCGAGCGCCGCCACGACTGAAAAAGAACAGGTATAGGCAAATGTATTCAAGAGGCGCTTGGGCTTGGATCGGCGCAGGTAAGAGCGATTGGCGCGTTGATCGATAAACAAGCCCGCCGAATAACCAGCGGCGAAATCGAGCCCGAATTGAACGCCATTCTCCTGCACAACCGTTTCGAGCGAACCCCCTGTTGGACCCGCCAACAACACCGGGGCCACGCGCTCCTGGTTCTGGCGCGGGATAAATTTTCCGAAAATCCGGGTCCACGCAATGGAGTGCGCCCCGAGCCATTGTGGCAACTCCTCAAGCACAGGATCGCGAGCGGATTGGTCCTGGAAAGAAACAAGAAGGTCTTCGCCAAAGCGTTCCACCCAAACGGCTTCGGAGGAGTAAAGTCGGTGGGCATGGGTCCTGGCGGCACGCAAATCGGCCAGGGTGGCGTCGGTGATCCAGCGCCCATACGGGTTGTGAAAAATAGCGGAAGGAGAGGGACGGCTCACGGATGGCATGAGAACTGGTTGCATCGCCCTAAGCCATCAAGTAGTTTTGCCCACTTTTTTCCCACCCCTATGCGGACGTTCCTCCTTATTTTAATCACCTCCCTCGGGACATTCCTCTCCATTTCGCCAGCGGAGACCACGGATCCGAGCGAGTTTTTTCTTGGCGCTTACATGTCGTATCAGAAGGGGGAGAAAGCCGAGAACTCGGGCGATTTTAACAACGCGATGGCCGCATACAAACAGGCTCAGGACGCGCTCGATAGTATTTCCAGGAAATGGCCGTCCTGGAGTCCGCCCATCGTGAAACATCGGCGGGACCGGGCCGTGGAAGCAATCACCCGGATCCAGCCGCGAATTCCAAAAATCGCGGTGGGTTCAAAAGACGACGACCTAACCGGGGCATTGCCGACCGAAAACCTCTCGTTGATTCCAGAAGATCTTCAACCGGCCCAGCCCCAGCCAAAAGAACCGCCCACTGCGCGCCCAGTGGCGAAGGGAGCGGACCCGATTCGCGAGATCCAGGATCGTTTGGAATCGCTCCAAAACGACCTGGAACAGACCCGGGTGAAACTCAAGCAGGTCACCGACGAAAAAGCGGAACTCGCGAAGCGATATGATTCGGCAATCAAAGAAGCGCAAAAATCGACTGAGATGACTACCCGGCTCCAAGCCCGGGCGGATTTGGCGGAACAGGCATTGATGAAAGCCGAGTCGGAGGGGGCCAAATCAGCGGGCTCAGCCACGTCATTGCGCGCCGAAGTGGATACGATCAAGAAGCAACTGCGCAATGTGCAGATCGACCGGGAAGCCGGGGAAGAGCTTCGGATGCAGCTGGCGGACCGGCTTGCGGCCGCGAAGAAAAGGATCGATTCGGTTTCCGAGGAGCGGGACCTGGTTGCCAAGGCCAATGCGGAACTTCCCGGGAAACTGGCCGCGATGCAAAAACAGATCGACTCAGCGAATGTCAAGGCGAACAGGAGCGAGGAGACGTTGAAAAAAGTGACGGTGGAACGGGACGACGCATTTCTCCAGATTGCCCGGCTTAAAGAAGCGGAAAAACAAGTCGAGAAACTACTGGGCGATAACACAGCATTGATGGTGCGGCTTGGGGAAGCTGAGAAATCGATCACGCTGTTTAAGAGCGACGGGGCAAAGAAAGACGAACAGATAGCCTCCCTCAAAAAGGATCTGAACTCAGCCACCAAACAACTGGCTGACACAAAAAAGGATGGCGTTGCTTTCCAGCAACAAATGACCGAACTGCAGGCCCGGCTCGACGCCCAATCCAAGGAACTTCTCAAGGTTAAATCCGACGCCGGCGTTAATATCGCGGATCGCAAGAAACTGAGCGAAGAAAACGATATGCTGCGCGGCATTGTTGTCCGCGAGATGAAAGAGCACGCCCGGCGCAGCGAGACTAAGAAACTGGTTTTGGGTGAATTGCAAAAGCTCGAACTCCAATCCAAATCGTTACTGAAACAGATCGATTACCTCGGGCAGCCGGTGGTGAAGCTTACGGAGAAAGAGAGCAGGCTTTTCAAGAAACCGCTCATTGAAATCAGCGATGCCGAGATTTCGATCGCGGCACCGAAAGAACCGACCGAAGGAGATCCAGTCGCGGCCGGACCCGGACTGCCACCAGCCGAGGCGTCAGCCGAGCTTGAAGCGGACCTGGGTTCGATCACGGAACCTGCGACCACCGCGAGCACCCCGGCTGCGGCTCCTGCCGCGACCACAGAGACTGCGGCACCTCCCGCGGAACCTGCCAAGCCCGATGAAAAAATGGCCAAGCTCGAGACCACGCCGAAAGCAGCCGGAAATCCACCGGTCCCTTCCAACGATGATCTGCCCGCAAAATCGCCCGGCGAGACCACGCCAGCCGAGCCGACAGTGGAAACTGGCCCGGCACCCAATGTCCCGCCCGAACTCCTTGGCTGGGCCCGGGAAGCAAAAGAGCTGTTTGAACGCGGCAATTACCGCGATGCCGAAAAGGTCTACGACAGAATTTTGGCCAAAGCCCCCAATAACCTTTACGCGCTCAGCAACCTCGGAGTGGCCAGGTTCCGGAATGGGAAACTCAAGCTGGCCGAGGAATCATTCAAGAAAGCCATCGCCATTGCCCCGGAAGACGGCTTCGCCCATTGCACCCTTGGGGTCATTTATTACAGCGAAGGGAAGTATGATGAAGCCGTTAACTCGCTCACCAAGGCCCTGGCGATTCAGCCTAAAAACGCGATCGCCCATAATTACCTCGGGATTACCGCCAGCCAAAAAGGGTGGCAGGAAGCAGCCGTCAAGGAACTCGAAGCCGCCACTGCATTGGACACGAATTATGCCGATGCGTTTTTCAATTTAGCGGTTGCTTACGCGACGCTTCAACCTCCCAACAAAGAACTGGCGCGCAAACATTACAAGCGGGCCACCCAGCTGGGAGCGGAACCCGATCCAGCGCTCGAACAGTTGATCAAATAAAGGGGAGTCGGGATGGCATCCAAAGAAGTGGGTTCCACCGATTGAAGTGGGAGCGCAGCCAAGAAAAGTAAACCCCGGGGCGCCGTTTCCACTACTTATGAACTCTCTTATTTTTTCCGCTCCTGAACCGCTCGAAAGTCGCATCGCCCCTGCGGGCCTTGTCACCGTTACCTTCGCAAATGGCCTACTCACGGTAAGTGGCGCCGACGGGGCCGATCACGACATTGAAATCGTTAAGACCGGGCTAAATACATTCCGCGTCCAAGGCGAGGCAACCGCCATCAATAAGCTTGGTCAATTTTCCAAGAGCTATAATGGCGACCTCAATTATCTGCGCATCGCAGGCGGCACGGGTGCCGACACCTATCA
>JAYUPM010000452.1:0-7478 GCA_043760145.1 Spartobacteria bacterium | reverse complement strand
GAGGACAGGCGCACTACAAAACGCTCACGCGATAAATAGCGCGCCCATTTATCCGACAGGTTTTGTAGTGCACTCTGCCGCTTTGCCCCGCGACCTCTTGCGAATGCGCTGTATCGTTCATGGTTAGCCTCCCTTCTGCTGCCCTGAAGACGCACCCGAAATGGAATTGGCGGCCAGATGCCCCCCGACACCTGGCGAATCCCTGGAAATAGCTCGATTGCCCGCGCTTAAAGAGTTTCGCTTCGGCACCCATTCGCCCATCCGCGCCAACTTTCCGTTCGATTTGAACCCAGCCTCCTTCAAGCCCACCCAATTTGTCTGTCCCCTTTCTTCCCCCTGGGCTTTACGCGGGAGGCGGGGAAGGCTTTCCTAGGAGCATGACCAAAATTCTCGCCTTTGCCGGAAGCACCCGGGTTGCCTCCTTGAACAAACGAATCGTCAAGATCGCGGCCGAGGGGGCGCGAGCGGCCGGGGCGGAAGTGACTGTGATCGATCTTCGCGATTTTCCATTGCCGTTATTCGATGAGGATTTGGAGACGGCAGACGGTTTGCCCGGGCACGCCAAGCGCTTCAAAGAGTTGCTCAAGGAGCACGACGGTTTCCTCATCGCTTCTCCCGAATACAACAGCTCGATCAGCGGGGTCCTCAAAAATGCGATCGATTGGGCGTCGCGCGTGGAAACCAAGGACGAACCGGCACTCGTTTGTTTCCGGGGTAAAACGGCGGCCCTCATGAGCGCGTCGCCGGGTGGATTGGGAGGGCTCCGTGGGCTGGTGCATTTGCGCTCGATTCTTGGAAATATTGGGGTGCTGGTTTTGGCGGACCAAATCGCGCTGCCAAAGGCGCACGAACTTTTCGATGAACAAGGCGAATTCAAAGACGCAAAAAAACAAAATCAGCTGGAAGGCTTGGGACGCAGCCTTGCTGAGATTGCAGGCAAGTTGAAGTAGGACCCGATGTCCACCGGTCGCATTGTTCCCGCGGCGGAAGTGGCGCCCGTATTCCTTGCCGCACAATGGCGCTGGCTGGTCATGCTCAATTACCGGGTCCCGCCCGCCGTGCTCGACCCATTTCTACCCAAAGGCACGGAGCTCGATCTGTTTGATGGTCATGCCTATGCCAGCATGGTCGGGTTTCGTTTCCTGCACACTCGCGTGCTCGGATGCGCCATCCCTTTTCACCAGGACTTCGATGAAGTGAACCTGCGCTTTTATGTGCGACGCAATGTTGCCGGGGAGTGGCGGCGAGGGGTGGTGTTCGTAAAGGAAATCGTCCCGAAGCGGGCCATAGCGGCGGTTGCGCGCGTTTTTTACAATGAACGTTATGTCGCGCTGCCGATGCGCCATTCGATTCCCGCAGCCCCGGAATCCGGCGGCCGCTTTGAGTTTTCATGGCGATTCGCAAACCGTTGGCAGTCGATCTCGGCGCTGACCCAAGGTGCTCCAAAACCGATCACGTCCGGCTCCGAGGAGGCGTTCATATTTGAAAATTACTGGGGCTACTCAGTGCAGCGCGATGCCACCACGGTCGAGTATGCGGTGGAGCATCCGGCCTGGCGCGCATGGGAGGTCGCCCATGCCGCATTGGACGCGGATGTCGCCGCCCTTTACGGATCCTCTTTCGAAACCGCCCTCGCTTCCCCGCCGCATTCCGCTTTCGTCGCGGACGGTTCCGATGTGGTTGTGCGACGGGGCCGGACGCTGCCCCCGTGATCGCTGCTTGGTTTTTTTCGCGAGTGCCGTTTACTTCGCGCTCCTTCCTCCAATGACCCCAGGCAACGAACCTCATCTCATCGCCCGCGATCTGCGCCGCTCTTTCAAGCTCGGCCCTCGCAAAATCGACGTCCTGCGCGGAATCAGCGTCGATGTGCAGCGGGGCGAAGCGGTGTTTCTTTGCGGCGCGTCCGGGGCGGGCAAGACGACGCTGCTCTATACGCTGGCGGGGCTGGAGCGGCCGGAGGCTGGGAGCGTCACCTTTGAAGGACGCCAGCTTTACACGGGAAGCGAGTCGGTGGACGCCAAATTGCGCAATGAACGGATCGGGTTTGTTTTCCAAGGCTACTTTCTGCTCTCGGAGCTTACGGCGCTGGAGAATGTTTTTTTGCCGACGCTCATCGGGGGCCAGCGGCGCATTGCCGAGGCGGAAGCGGCGTTGGAACGGGTCGGACTCAAGGATCGGATGCAGCATTTGCCTCCCGAGCTTTCGGGGGGGGAACAGCAGCGGGTGGCCATCGCCCGGGCGCTCATCAATAACCCGAGTATTATTTTCGCCGATGAACCGACGGGCAATCTCGATTCGAAGACCGGGGACGGGATCGTCGAGTTGCTGCTTGCGCTGGTGCGCGAAAATCGCAAAACGTTGGTGGTGGTGACGCACGATGCCAGCTTGGCGGCCCGTGGAGATCGTCGCCTTGAGATTCACGACGGTCTGCTGGTGCCCTAGTTTTGAGGCGGTGTTGGCAGCCTCCTTTCCCGAACACGCATGAATAGTCTCCAAATCTATATTGACGGTGCCTTTTATCCCGAGGCCGAAGCCAAGGTTTCGGTCTTTGACCATGGGTTGCTTTATGGCGACGGGATATTTGAAGGAATCCGCTTTTACAATGGGCGGGTTTTCAAGCTCACCGAACACCTGAACCGGCTGTGGGATTCTGCAAAGGCGATTTGCCTGACGATCCCGATGACTTACGAGGAACTCCAGGCCGCGACATTGGAGACGATCCGCCGCAATAAACTTCAAGACGGCTATATCCGATTGCTGGTGACCCGGGGCGTCGGGAATTTGGGCCTTAGCCCGGATCATTGTCCGCGCGCCTCGGTGGTGATCATTGCTTCGACCATCCAACTTTATCCGGTGGAAAAATACGCGGTGGGGATGGAGATGGTGACCTGCTCCACGAGGCGCTGTTCACCGGCGGCCCTGAGCCCCACGGTCAAGTCACTCAATTATCTCAACAACATCATGGCAAAAATCGAGGCCACCCATGCGGGCGCCGACGAGGGAGTCATGTTGAACGAGGAGGGTTACGTTGCCGAGTGCACGGGCGATAACATTTTCGTTGTAAAGAATGGCGAGATTTTCACTCCCCCCATTTCGGCCGGGGCATTGCGCGGGATCACACGGCAGGTGGTTTTGGAGATGGCCGCCGAACTCGGGTTGCGCATCACTGAGCCGATGATGACCCGATACGATATTTACACGGCCGATGAATGTTTCCTTACCGGGACGGCTGCCGAGGTCATCGCCGCCATTCGTTTGGATACCCGCGTTATCGGCGATGGCAAACCGGGGCCGATCACGCAGCGTATCGTCGCGCGTTTCCGGGAGTTGACCCGCTCAACCGGGACGCCCATTTACTCTTGAGCGGCCCTCTTTTCTTTTTCATTACTGCGCTATTGTGTGAGCACGTAATCGCCCCGCCCAGCCACCATGAACTGTGACGTTTGCAAGCAAAATCAGGCAACGGTCTTTCTTACCCAGATCATCGAGGGCAAGATGCAGAAGGTGAATCTCTGCGAGGGTTGCTCCAAGGAAAAGGGGGTCGATGACCCGACCGGGTTTGCCCTCGCCGATCTCCTCCTTGGGCTCGGGGCCGCCCAGGAAATCGAACGCGGCGGGGCGATGCAGAAATGCCCGGTGTGCGGATTCAGCCAGGCCGATTTTAAAAAGACCGGGCGGCTTGGCTGCAGTCATTGTTACGAGACATTCGCCGAGGGCCTTCAATCGCTGATCAAGGGGATGCACAAAGGACCCGTGCATCTGGGCAAGAAACCTTCCCGCCTCGCCAAATCCCTTGAACGGGAGGCCCAGTTGAAAACATTGCAGCGCGACTTGCGCCGGGCCGTTTCCGAGGAGAACTATGAATCTGCGGCCCAACTGCGCGATCAGATCAAACAATTCGAGGTCGAACCATAGCGATGGCCATTCACAATATTCTCACCAACACCGGCGAATGGCTCCGAAGCGAAGGACCCCATTCCCAAATCGTTGTCAGTAGCCGGGTCCGCCTCGCCCGGAACTTGAAGAATCACGCATTCCCGGGATGGGCGAAAAAAGCGGAAAGATTGCAGATCCTTGAGGCGATCAAGCCCCGAGTGGAGGAACTGCCTGAGATGGCGGACGCATATTCGGTCTATTCCCAGGATCTGACGGCGTTGGAAAAACAGGTGCTTGTGGAGCGGCATCTGGTTTCACGGGAGCACGCAGCGAAGGGAGTGGGCTCGGCGGTGGTGATGAATCGCAAACAGACGCTCTCGATCATGATCAACGAGGAGGATCATCTGCGGATGCAAGCGATCCGCTCCGGGCTCCAGCTCAAGCATGTGTTCAAGATGATCGACAAGGTGGACTCGGCCCTGGAAGAGCGGCTCGATTTTGCGTTCCACTCCGAGCTCGGATATTTGACCGCGTGCCCGACCAATGTCGGCACCGGGATGCGGGCCTCGGCGATGGTTCACCTGCCAGCACTGGTGCTTAGCGAACAGATCAACCAGGTGATCCAGGCGGTTAATAAAATCGGCCTGGCGGTGCGCGGCCTTTACGGGGAGGGGACCGAGGCGCTCGGTAATCTTTTCCAAGTCTCCAATCAAATCACCCTTGGCGAAAAGGAAGAGGAGATCATCGCCCGGCTCCACAAGGTGATCGAGCAACTCATTGAGCGCGAGCAGAACGCCCGGCAGATTCTGCTCCAGAAAAAGCCCGACACGCTTCTGGATCATATTGGGCGCGGATACGGGATTCTGCTCCATGCTTACTCAATGAGTTCCAAGGAGGCGCTCAACCTCCTCTCTTTCATCAAGCTGGGAATCGATCTCAATTTTTTTCCCGAGGAATGCCGACAGCCCGTGGATGAGTTGTTCATCGAGACCCAGCCCGCCCATTTGCAGAAAGGATCCCAGCAGAAGCTTGCCGCCGAGGAACGCGACGCGCTCCGGGCCGGGATTATTCGGGCGAAACTGGGCCAGTTTCCGCGTCCGAGTGTGGGGACCATTGAATCGCCCGGGAACTAATCCGGATTTTCGTCCCTCGTTAGCGAAATTCGTCACCCTCAAACCACCATTTTCGAGGACGAGGACGAGGGACGAGGACGGGGACGACAGAAGAACAGCGGAAAAAAAAACAAGCGTCCCCCACTGACCGGTCTTGCGCGGTGAATCCATCCGCGCCAAGTTGGGAGTGTTCGTGAACCCTATCTGCGGTGCCGCCCAGATGGGGAACTCAGGATCATCCGAGAAAACATGATGAATAACTTCACACCACGCGCGCAACAGGTTCTGGCTTTGGCTCGAAAAGAAGCCGATCGCTTTAACCATAATTACGTTGGAACCGAGCATTTGCTCCTTGGCCTGATCAAGCTTGGGCAAGGGGTCGCCGTTAACGTCCTCCAAAAGATGGGGCTCGACCTGGATACTGTCCGGATGGAGGTGGAGAAGCAGGTTGGCAGCGGGCCCGAGACCAAGATGGTGGGAAATATCCCATACACGCCCCGGGTGAAAAAGGTGCTCGCCATTGCCGGCAAAGAAGCGAAGTCGCTCAATCATTCGTATGTGGGGACCGAGCACATTCTGCTCGGGTTGTTGCGCGAAGGCGAAGGAGTGGCGGCCCGGGTTCTGAAGAATCTCGAGGTCGATATCGAGCGGACCCGCAACGAAATTTTAAAGGAACTCGATCCGAATTTCACCCCCCCCGAGGCAGAGCAGGAGTCGCAGTCGGAGTCGACGGGCAGCAAGAAGGATGTCAAGACCCCGGCCCTGCGCGCTTTTGGACGGGACCTGACCGAGCTTGCGAAGAAGGGCGAGATTGATCCGGTCATTGGCAGGCAAAACGAAATTGAGCGTGTCATTCAGATTCTTTGCCGGCGGACCAAGAATAACCCCGTGCTCATCGGTGAAGCGGGAGTGGGCAAGACCGCGATTGTGGAGGGATTGGCCCAGGAAATAGCCGGGGGCAACGTCCCGGAGCTGCTTCGGGACAAAAAAGTGATCACGCTCGATCTCGCATTGATGGTGGCCGGAACCAAATACCGCGGCCAGTTCGAGGAACGGATCAAGGCCGTGATGGACGAGATCCGGCGCGCCAAAAATGTGATCCTGTTTATTGACGAGCTCCACACCATTGTCGGGGCCGGCAGCGCGGAGGGCGCCATGGACGCTTCCAATATCATCAAGCCCGCATTGAGCCGCGGCGAGTTGCAATGTGTCGGGGCCACAACCCTCAATGAATACCGCAAATACATTGAAAAAGACGCCGCCTTGGAGCGCCGTTTCCAGCAGGTCAAAGTCGAGGCGCCGAGCATTGATGAGACCATCCTGATTCTCAAGGGATTGCGCGCCAGGTATGAGGCCCACCACAAGGCGAAGTTCACCGACGAATCGCTGGTGGCCGCCGCGACATTGAGCGACCGATACCTCACCGGGCGGTTTCTGCCGGACAAAGCAATCGATGTCATGGATGAAGCCGGTTCCAGGGCGCGCATCGGTTCAATGACCCGCCCGCCGGACGTCAAGGATACTGAGCATGCCATCGAAGAAATCCGGGGACAGAAGGAAGCAGCCATCAAGGCGCAGGATTTTGAGAAGGCCGCAGCGCTTCGTGACACAGAGAAACAAGCCAAGGAAAAGCTGGAGCGGATCCTGACTGAATGGCGTGAAAAGCGTGAAGAACGTGAAGTGATCGTAACTGAGGACGACATGATGCACATCGTCAGCAAGTGGACCGGGGTGCCATTGCAACGGATGGAGCAGGCCGAGACGCAAAAGCTGCTCCGGATGGAAGACGAGTTGAAAAACCGCGTGATCGGGCAGAGCGAAGCCGTGATCGCCATCTCCAAGGCGTTGCGCCGTTCCCGGGCTGATCTCAAGGATCCACGTCGGCCGATCGGTTCATTTATATTCCTTGGTCCCACCGGGGTTGGGAAAACCTTCCTCGCCCAGACCCTGGCCGAGTTCATGTTCGGCGATCGCGATGCCCTCATCCAGATCGACATGTCCGAATACATGGAAAAATTCACCGCCTCACGCCTGATCGGTTCGCCTCCCGGTTATGTCGGGTATGAGGAAGGCGGCCAGTTGAGCGAAGCGGTGCGGCGGCGCCCCTATTCGGTCGTGCTTTTCGATGAAGTCGAAAAAGCCCATCCCGATGTGATGCATTTGCTCCTCCAGATTTTGGAGGAAGGCAAGGTGACGGATTCGCTGGGGCGCAAGATTGATTTCCGCAATACGATCATCATCATGACCTCGAATATCGGGGCGGAGCTCATCAAGAAATCGAGTGTCATGGGATTTGGGACCTCGGCCCGGGACGAGCAGGCTTACGACGTGATGCGGGAAAAGATTTTGGATGAAGCCAAGCGGATATTGAAACCGGAATTTGTGAATCGGTTGGATGACCTCATCGTCTTCCACACACTGGGCCGCCCCGAGTTGCTCACCATCGTGGACTTGGAAATCAAGAAAGTCACCGACCGGATCAAGTCGAAG
>JAYUPM010000451.1:0-2931 GCA_043760145.1 Spartobacteria bacterium | reverse complement strand
CATCTGCGAGAATCTGCGCAATCTGCGGACCCAGTGAGAGACTTCCATCAGGGGTTCAATGATGGATTTTTTGGGAACGCAGGCAGGAAAATTATAGGTAAGAAAATGTTTTCACCCCAAATCTTCCTGCCTTTCCTCCGACTTCCTATGGGATGCCTGTGTTTTCAATTGGCATTTTTCAATTGCTCCCTCGGCATTCAGTTCCCCAGCCAGCCCCTCACTTCCTCGGCGTTTTCAGCCGGCCCAACAATTGCCACTCCCAGCCGGCCCCGGTTCAAGCAGTGGCAAGCCACTTTGCGCACCTCGTCCGGCGTGACCGCGCAAATCCGGTTCTCGACCTCGCTCGGGTTCAGGATTTTGTCGTATCCAAGAAGGCTCTCGCCCATCCACATCATCTGGTTGGTGGTGCTTTCGAGCCCCATCAATGTCTGGCCGATCGTGTAATCCTGCGCCTTCTTGAGCTCCAGCTTGGAGGGTTTGTGACGGCAGATGTGATCAAGTTCCCGCAGGATCATCAGCATCGCCTTCTTTAGCTTGGAATGATCGAGCCCGGCCGAGACATGGATGGATCCGGTATCCTCAAGGGTCACCATGCAACTCGATACGTTGTAACAGTAACCGTGTTCTTCGCGCAGCTTTTGGAAGAGGCGCGAGCTCATATTCTCCCCGAGAATTACGCTGAGCAGCTTGAGCGCAAACCGGCGTTCATCCTTTCGACCAAAGGCATGGAAGCCCATCGCCAGGTGGGTCTGCTCAGTTTCCTGCTTATAAAGGGAAACCTGCGCCCGTCCTTTTTGGGCAGGGGCCTTGGAAAAACGGGGGCGGCGGCCGGCATCCATTTTTTTCAAGCGGGGGGCAAGGAGCTTGACGACATCCTCATGGGCAACGTTGCCCGCCACCGTGATGATTGTGTTGCGGCCGGTATAATTACGCCCGAGGAAGGTGCGAAAATCGGGACGTTTGAGGGTTGAGATCGATTCAATGGTCCCGGTCAAGGGCCGTCCCAGGGCGTGCCCCGGCCACATCGTTTCGGTTAAGAGCTCCTGGGCGTGCTGGGCCGGGTGGTCGCGATACATGAGGATCTCTTCACGAATCACCTCGCGCTCCCGCTTGATCTCGGCGGGGGCCAGTTCGCTGTTGAAATACATGTCGCTCAGCACATCACAGAGCTCCGGCAAATGGGATGCCCCCGCCTTTGCGTAATAACAGGTGTGATCTTCTGTCGTGAACGCGTTGAGGTATCCGCCAATCCCTTCCACCGCCTCACTGATCTGCCGGGCAGTTCGCTCCTTGGTCCCTTTAAAAAGCAGATGCTCGATAAAATGCGCGATCCCACTCTGGACCGGGCTCTCGTGGCGCCCCCCAATCGCAGCCCAGAAACCGACACTCACACTCTTCATGTGCGGCATCGTGATGGAGGCAATGCGCACGCCATTGGGGAGCGTGGTGAGGCGATATTTATGTTCCATCAGGAGGTAAAAACGGCGGCTCGCCAACTAGGTTAATGGCTTTGCGGCAGCCGGTTTCTTTTTTTTGGGCGCAACCGATCTTTTCTTGCGGGCCCGCAACACAAGCACGTGCTCGGCCAACTCAAGATCGTGGGGAAACGTGATTTTGAAATTCCAATCCTCGTTCTTTAATAGGGCGATTTTTTTTCCAAGCTTCTGCACGGCCGATACTTCATCGGTGACTATCTCGTGCTTGGCGATCAGGGCGGCGTATGCCTGGAGGATCAGACCGCTGCTGAAAATTTGCGGGGTCTGCATCGCCCAAAGCCCCGCCCGTTCCACACTCTCCTGCACCATCTGTTCAATGGATACCCTCTTGACCGTGTCCGGGATTGGCGAAGCGCAGCATGCCGCCCCGTGACGCTCGGCCATCTCAAAACATGCGCGGATGAGCTTGGTGGTCGTCAACGGACGCGCCCCATCGTGGATCGCCACGAACTGGTTCGATTCGCCATGAATGGCTTGCAAACCGTTCCACACGGAGAAATGCCGCTCTGGTCCGCCGACGATTACCTTGATCGGCCGCGCAAACTTTTCCCTCCCCAAAAGCTCCTCAAATTCCTCCACCCGATCCTCACGGGCCACCACAATGATTTCGCCAACCTCGGGAGTGTCCGCAAATGCCTTGATCGAATGCCAGACCACCGGTTTGCCAGCCAAGGGCGCGAATAACTTGTCGAACCCCATCCGGCGGGAACTGCCCGCGGCAACGATGATTGCAGAGATCATTGAGTAATTCCGATGGCGGCGTTTGTGAGGGTGCCTTTGCGCATGCGCGGGACAAGGAGCCGATCCGCGTGCCGCGCTTTCATCGCGGTCTTGAGCTCTTGATCGATCCGGGTTTGGAAATCCATAAGGGCGGGAACCCTAGCCCATCGTGCTATGGGCGCAAATTCTTTCCCCCATTCTAGTCAGATCGTCCTCGTCCTCGTCCTTCTAGGCACCAAGACACCATGGGGACGGAGCAACAAGGCATTCCTCTCCTCGCGTTCTCGACTTTCGAGCAGCCAGAGCATACGTTCACGCCATGAGCCAAACCTTGCAATACCTTACCGACGCGCACGGTGATCGCACTGCTGTCGTCCTTCCCATCAGCGACTACGAGAAGCTTCTCGAGGATTTGGACGATCTCGCGATAGTCGCCGAACGACGAGACGAGCCAGTCATCTCGCACGACGCCTTCCTCGCCGAGCTCAAGCGCGATGGCACCCTTTAGCATTCAGTGGCGCAGCTCCACCAAGAAAGACATCCGCAGTCTCCCGCCCCATGAGATCGCACGAGTTGTCGAGGCCGTGACTCAGCTTGCCAACGATCCTCTCCCACACGGCTCACAGAAGCTTTCCGGGGCCGAACGCACTTACCGAATCCGCGTCGGAGATTATCGCGTCATCTACGAGGTTTTCAGCGATTCACAAATCGTCGA
>JAYUPM010000450.1:0-7492 GCA_043760145.1 Spartobacteria bacterium | reverse complement strand
CGCTATTTGCCAGGGCGACGGCCCCCGTTCCCGCCGATAGCGATGCGCTTGTTTTTGCCCAATTAAGCGCTGTTACTGAGCGCCTGGCTTCTTTGCTTGCCGCGAGCGGCCAGAAACTGGAGCCCGCGCAATTGGCCAGCTTGACCAAGACCCAGGCCATCGCTGCCAGCACGAAAATCGATGGGACCCAGTTCAGAGACACAATTTTCCTGGTTCATTCGGACGCCACAAAGGCCCCGGCACTCGGGCGGCACGCATTGGGATTAAGTTCCCCGGAGACGCTTCTATTTAGCGCCCTCACGTTGCCGGCCCGCATCGAGGTTCCGGAATCGACACTCGCGATGGCATCGCTATTTATGCCGATGTTGGGATCCATCCAGCAAGTCATGGCCGAGCAAGGACTCACTTTTGCGGATTTTGGCGTGGCGTTTGGACCAGAAATCGGGACCGTTGCTGATTGGCCAAAAGTGGCGCTGAGTCCGTCCGTGCTCTTCGCAATTGATGTGCGGGAGCAAAAAAAAGCCCAGGTTTTCATTGATCTTATTACTGGAGGGAGTCTTGGGAATCAGCCGTGGGTGAAGGAGGCAACCGAGGCCGCCTCAATCTATTCCGCGCCGTTGGAGGGACTTGCGCTCGCCCAACCGACGCTTGCGTTGACGGAAAAATTTCTCCTTTTTGGGCTGGGCCGGGCGCCAGTGGACGCAGCCCTCGCCAAGGCCGGCAATGGGGCTGGGAATGGGGCCGGGAATGGGGCTGGGAAGAAAGAGGTCGATGTGCTGTCGATGACCGCGGCAACCAACGCCTATGCTTACATTGACTTGAAAGGGCTGTTTGAACGGGCGTATGGCACATTCCGTCCGTTGATTGTGATGTCGATGGCTTTTTCGCCGGACGCGGGCAAATATTTCGATGCCGGGAAACTACCCGCGACTGAAACCATCTCCCGCCATCTGGGGCCGATCGTTTTCTCGCAATCCACGTCCGAAACAGGGACATTGATCGAGTCAATGGGACCGGTGACTTTGAATCAAGTGATGTTTGGGGCGGTGGCGGGGTCGGTTACAGCGGCATTGCCGATGTTACGGGGACTTTCCGAGGGCCCGGGGCTTGGGGCGATGTTAAAGCGGCCCGGTCTTCCGGCGACCGTCCCGGAGTCCCCCGTCGGTGACGATGAGGCCCCCACGATTGAAGATGGCGCACTTCCGGTGACGCCGACAACTGAGGCTGCGCCGCCTCTCCCCGGTGGCGCTGAACCCGGATCGCCTGCGGTCCGATAATTGGCCGGGGAACCGAGGGTATTTTTGTATAAATCGGGGTTGGGATGGGGTGAAACGCGCATAAATCTGCGATAACGCCAATTTTTAGCGTGTGGGAAGTTAAATCTGTGATAGGGTCATTCCCCTATGCCTATCCACAAGAAGACTGCGTTTTCCCGTCGATTGCCCGATCTGGTGACTGAGGAACTTGCGAGCGTGCTTTCGTCCAAAACCAATTTTGAATTCAAAGACCTGTTTGAACTCGTGCATGCCAATCTAAGGGCGCGTAACGCCGCAAGCGGGGGAGAAGAAATGCTCAGGTTGCGCGCTTACGAGAAGCTCCAGAACCTTGTTGCCCGCGGGATGGTGAAGAAGGAGCTTAAAAAGTATAAGGGAATCCCGAAGCAATTGGCGACATTGCAGACGACCCCGCCCCCGGTGCCGGCTCCGGCAGTTGTGGTGTAAGTTTAAGTGGGATAACTGACCGGGTAACCCGGCGCGGGCGTTGACTATTTGTTTACGACCGAGTCCCCGCGTGCCGGGTCTCCCGGGTAAGTGCACCTTATGGAAAACTACATTCCCATCCTTATTCAGGTCGTGGTTGCGGTCGTGTTTGCGGCCTCCGCTCTACTGTTCAGCGTTCTCCTGGGGAAATCCGCCAAGCGCAACGCGATGAAAGACTCGGCGTATGAATGCGGCATGCTACCGATTGGCGGGGCCCAGCCGCGGTTCAGCGTAAAGTTCTACCTGGTGGCGATGCTCTTTATCCTCTTCGATATCGAGATCGTGTTTATGTATCCTTGGGCTGTGGTCTATCGCGATTTTATTGCCCAGCATGGGACGGGGATTTTTTGGAGCATGCTAAGTTTCGTCACCGTCCTGACAGTCGGCTATGTCTATGCCGTGATGAAGGGCGCCCTGGATTGGAATAAATAATCAATGGCCCGAAAGGGCGCGCGCGTAAACCAGTTCGTGTCGTTCTGCTGCCCGGGCCCATGAGAAATCGGCGGCCATCGCACGTTGCATAAGAGAACGCCATTGGTCGCGAAATTGGAAGAGCCGGCGGGCCCGAAGTATCGCGTTGTAGAAGGCTTCGGGGTGGTAATCGAAGAAGAGAAAACCTGTCCCGGTATCGCTCCCGGAATCGTAGTCCTGGATGATTTGGTAAAGCCCCCCAGTCGCGCGGGCCACGGGTAAAGTCCCATACTTGAGCGAATACATGGCGCTCAGGCCGCTTGGCTCGAAGTGGGAGGGAATGAGGCTGATATCGGCTCCGGCTTCGATGAGATGCGCAATCTGTTTCTCTGAGGATTTGATAAAAGCGATTCGGCCGGCGTGTCGTTTGCTGGCGATGAGCAATTCACGTTCATGCCCCGGATCGGCATCACAAGAGGCACCCCCAAGGATTCCCCCGACTTCCCCCTCGAGAATCACCATGCGCACGTCATCGCCAAGAAGCCTGTCGAGGATTGGCAGGAGAAGGTCGATTCCTTTCTGGTCGTTTAGCCGGGAGATAATTGCGAAGACCGGCCCGGTGGGGTTCGGGTCAAGGTCGAGTTCCTTCAAAAGGGCGTCCCGGCATTTAATTTTACCGGCGAGGTCGAGGGGCTCGAAGCGGTGAGGAAGAAGCGGATCGAGCTTCGGATTCCAGAGATCGTAATCGGCGCCATTAAGAATGCCGGTGAGCTTGTGTGCGTTTGCGCGGACGACAGGATCAAGTGCGCCCCCATATTCCGGGGTTTGGATTTCCCGGGCGTAACGTTCGCTTACAGTGGTCAATTGATTGGCGAAAACGATCCCGCCCTTGAGCAGATTCAGGTTCCCGTAGAACTCGACGCCATGGCCGCAAAAATAATCGCCGGGCAGATTGGTCAACCCGAAATCGATCCCCCAAAAACTTCCCTGGAACGCGAGATTATGGATGGTGAGGACCGTCTTCAACGCGAGTCCCCGTTGTTTCACAAGAACCGGGATCAATGCCGTCTGCCAGTCGTGCGCGTGGATCAACTCCGGGATGGGGGCCATTCGGCATGCGAGTTCGAGGACTGCCTTGGAGAAAAAAATGAAGCGCTCCGCGTTGTCGCCGTAATCGCCCCCGTCGTCTCCGTAGAGCCCGGAGCGATCGAAATATTCGTCGTGCCGGATCAGAAAAACCTGCACCCCATTGGGGGCCTCGCCCTGGAGAATATCGGCGTCGATCCGCTTTATGCCGACTGGAATAGTGATTTTGACCCCGGTGGGGCGGACTGCCAAGCCCGGATCCTCACGCAGGCCGCGATAGCACGGAAGCACGACGCTGACATCGTGCCCGCGCTCTGCCAGTGCCGCCGGGAGAGCTTCAAGAAAATCCCCGAGTTCTCCCGTCCGTGCGAAGGGGGTCAATTCACTGGCGGCGAAAACGATTTTCATCGGGGTGCAACCTGCCGGGTCCGAAGCCGAAAGAGAAAGCCAAAAGTGCAACAAGCGGCTCGGCACTTTCCTCTTTTCAGATGAAGTCTCGTTGCTACATTGACTCACCTTGACCATGCCCACGGCCGCCTCGAATGACTCTCGGTAACTTACTTTCAGTCGATCAAATCATCCCGGAAATGGCGGCAACTGAGAGGTGGTCCGCAATCGTGGAATTGGTTGATCTCCTCGTTGCCCGCAACCAGATCAGCCCTGTGGACCGTGATGTCGTCCTCGCCGCTTTGCGTCAGCGCGAAGAAACCATGAGCACCGGGATCGGGTTCGGGATCGCCATCCCACATGCTTCTTCGGACCGGGTCGGTTCGGTGGTTGCGGCCTTCGGTCGTTCCAGCACCGGGATAGAGTTCGACTCCCTCGACAACGCCCTGGTCCGATTCATCGTGCTTTTTGTCGTGCCAAAGGACCAGTTCCAGACCCATCTCCGCACCCTGGCGGCCATCGCAAAATTCCTCAACGATCGCTCCATCCGTGAACGGCTCGGGACCGCGGGTTCGGCGGAGGAGATACTCGCGATCTTCGAAAGCACGACCCCGCCCAAGCCCTAGGTCGCCGCCGTATCCATTTCGGATGCGGTCGCATGGATAATATGGAAACCGTTCAATCCCTTCTGGCCGCCCAACTTCGTATCGCCCTGCCGACCGGGATCGAGCCGCAGGTTTCGCCCACCTCAGACGGACGATTTGGCGATTACCAGTCGAACATCGCGATGATCCTGGCCAAGCAGCAGAAGGCCAATCCCCGGCAATTGGCGGAGTCGATCATCGAAAAGCTCAACGTGGAGGAGATGAGTTTTCCACCGGAAATCGCAGGAGCCGGCTTCATTAATTTCCGATTGAAACCGGAGTTCCTTGCCGGGCGACTTCAGTTGCTGGCAAACGACCCGCGCCTCGGTGTGCCAGAACCGGGACGGGCCTTAAAATTCGTGATCGATTTCAGCTCACCCAATGTCGCCAAACCGATGCATGTGGGCCATATCCGCTCGACCATTCTCGGGGATTCGATTGCCCGGATCGCGACGTTCATCGGGCACGAGGTGGTGCGCGACAACCATATCGGCGATTGGGGGACACAATTCGGAATGCTGCTTGTCGGATGGAAAGTGGATCTCAATCCGGACGCCCTCGCTGCCGATCCGCTCGGCGAAATGGAGCGCATCTACAAGCTGATCAACGCCCGGTGCAAGGAGGATCCGGCAACCTTGGAACGGGCCCGCGAAGAGTTGGTCAAGCTCCAGGCCGGCGATCCGGAGAACCTCGGGTTGTGGAAGGAAATGATCCGGCTTTCCCAAGTCCAGTTCGACGAGATTTACGGCCGCTTGGGGATCAGGTTCGATGTCGCGCTGGGTGAGAGCTTTTATAACGAGTGGCTTAAATCAACGGTGGCGGAATTGCAGTCCAAGGGGATCGCCACCGAAAGCGAGGGCGCCCTCTGCGTCTTTTCCGATCAAGTATTGCCGCCCGAATCCGATCCTTTCCTGATCAAGGACAAGGAGGGTTGGCGCCCAAACCCGGCTCTTGTCCAGAAGCGCGATGGGGCCGCCAATTATACCACAACCGACCTGGCCACCCTCCAATACCGGATGGAAAAATGGGTGCCCGACAAAATCATTTACGTCACCGATGGCCGGCAGCAGCTCCATTTCCGACAGGTGTTCGCGATCTATTCGCGGTGGCAGCCCGAGCTCGTCAAAAAAGTCTGCCTCGCCCACGTCTGGTTCGGGTCGATCCTCGGCGATGACGGGAAGCCTTTCAAAGCCCGCAGTGGGGAATCGATCAAGCTGCGCGAACTCCTCGATGAAGCCGGGGAGCGTGCCCTGAAAATCCTGACGGAGAAAAGTCCGGAACTTTCGCCGGAAGAAGCGCGTGAGATAGCAGGCATCATCGGGCTTGGGGCGGTGAAGTATGCGGACCTGGTCCCGAACCGGCAGAGCGATTACGTTTTTTCGTGGGATAAGATGCTCAGTTTTCAGGGCAACACGGCGCCGTATTTGCAGAATGCGTATGTCCGGATCCGGTCGATATTCCGGAAGGCAAACGCGGAGCCCGGGGCAGTGGGATCGATCGTTCTTGTGGAGTCGGCGGAATTGACTCTCGCGAAAAAGATCCTGCAGTTTGGCGAAGTGCTTCCGGTCGTGCTGGAGGATTATCGGCCGAACCTGCTCGCCAATTATCTCTACGAGCTGGCGATCACGTTTCACGCATTTTATGAGGCGTGTCCGGTGCTCAAATCGGAGGCATCAATCCGCGAGACCCGCCTCGTTTTGTGTGACCTGACCGCCCGCTTGCTAAAGACTGGGTTGGATCTGCTTGGCATCAGCGTCCCCGAGCGCATGTGAACGAATCGCGACGTCCCGCCGCTTCTCTTGGTTGGCGAAACTTCCTCGTAGAATTTGGGCATGTGAGTTCGGCCCCTGTGACGCGCAGCGCTTTGCGCCAGTGCTCTCTGGCGCTTTCGGAAGACGGCGGCCGACAAATAACGAAGGACGAATAACGAGGAGGGGCGGCATCCTGCCGCCCAATTGCTCCATCGTGGCAGAGGCGTCCCGCCTCTTTCTCCTCCAGTCCAAAACAGAAAGAGGCGAGACGCCTCTATCGAGCGACGTCTAGCCCGACTTCCGCTAACTCTGCGTCCAAGGATGTGGGTAATGCCTAGAATACCCTGGCGCTTTTGGATGAAGCTTCGGGACAGAACGCACACCAGAGGACAGTCCCGGAGGCCAAGTACAGACTCCCGGAGGCCGAGTGCGGAGTCCCGGGGAGCAAGTCCGACACGGAAGTTATCGATCAGAATACCCCCGAGAGGAGCGTCTGAGAAAATGCGTCCCGCTGTGACAAAGGGGCCGCCGACTCCGGTGCGGCCGCCTGCAGGAGCAATCCCGGAATCGCAACATCCGTGTCAATAAGTTTCACCGACGATATTTTAGGGCCGCTAATTAATTCAGTTTGACGCTTGGCTTCGCCATTTCCTAAAAACGCACCGCTTTGTTATTTGGGGTCTTCCAGCGTCTCTCCTCGGGACTCACTGGCCTCCCGGTTCTCGAGGCCATTACCCTCCCCCTAAAGTCCCCCGCTAATGAAGATTTCTGACGCCCGAATGCTGACCCGACGCGTCGGTTGGAGGTTATACGCATCTCTGTTAATCATTTTGCTAGGGATGTTGAGGATGTCCGGCCATGCCGCAGACGTCGAAGGAACCGCAATTATTAGGCACGTCCCGGCGATCAATGGGAATGGGAGGGTGGAAGGGTCGGTGCATCAGATGCTGGGGGAAAGTCTGAGTTTAAATGGCGGGGGAACGATCACTGGCGATCTGCTCGTGCCGGGGACGCCAAATTTAAAGCTGAGCGGAAATCCGAACTTCGGTGGCACGGTTGTAGGGAGTGGAAGCGCATCGCCTTCCAATTTCCAGATAACGCTCCATGGCAATGCGACCTTGGGGCGGTTGCTTACGCGGACTGCCCCGGTGGCATTACCCATTATTGCGGCACCCCCGGCCCCAGTCGGCACTCGAAGCGTCACGCTCACCAGCGCCGGGCAATCGGTTGGCGCATGGGCGACGTTGCGCAACCTGACGCTTAATGGGAATGCCGGTAAGATTTCCGTGCCTCCCGGAACGTATGGGGATTTTACAAGCAGCGGCGGCAACGGGTTTATTCTGGGTGTGGCGGGGGCCACTCAGCCTGCGGTCTATCATTTTCAAAACCTGGATTTGAACGGCCAGAGCCCGATTGAAGTGGTCGGGCCGGTTGTCATCACGGTGGCCAATGG
>JAYUPM010000449.1:0-2943 GCA_043760145.1 Spartobacteria bacterium | reverse complement strand
ACGACTTTCTCGGCGACCCGATGGAAACGGACGAAGCAATCCCGCTCTGGCATGGCATCGACCAGATTCCCTACGAGGAAATGTGGGAAGATGATCGGCACTGGCTTCCGTTGATGCTCGCTGGGAAAAAATTCTCCGGCCGGTTCATTTTCGAACACCAAAAGATGTTAAGCCACGAGGTCCATATCCTCGAGGACCCGTAATCGGGCACCTTTGAAACACAACGGGCTATTCTCAGCGATTGAGCTCCGCCGGATCGTGAAACTCCATCCCGTGCGCATCGGCAACGCCGCGATATGTGACCTTGCCGTCCATCAGATTGAGGCCGGAAAGGAGATTGGGATCGCGACGGAACGCCCCTGGAATCCCGTGATCAGCCAGCAATTCAATGTAACGGAATGTCACATTGGTGAGGGCTTGGGTGGCGGTCCGGGCAAAGGCTGCGGGCATATTGGCCACGCAATAATGAATCACCCCTTCCTCGACAAAAGTCGGCTCACTATGGGTTGTCGGCCGGGAAGTCTCCACACACCCTCCTTGATCAATCGCAATATCCACCAGCACGCTCCCCGGCTTCATCACCCGCAACATTTCGCGGCTTAACAATTTGGGCGCCTTTGCCCCGGGCACGAGCACGGCCCCGATCAATAGATCCACCCCGGGAAGCAACTCAAGCAGGTGCGCCGGGCTTGAATAAAGCGTGTGCACGCCGTGCATCGTAATGTCGAGGAAACGCATCCGCTCAATATCGACTTCGAGAATGGTGGTATCCGCGCCCAAACCGATTGCCATCCGGGCGGCATTCACGCCAGCCGCTCCGCCGCCGACGACAACAACGCGCCCCGGCAACACACCTGGCACGCCTCCCAGGAGCACGCCGGTTCCGCCGCAATGTTTGGTGAGAAAATAAGCCCCCGCGATGATCGACATCCGCCCTGCGATCTCGCTCATTGGCTCCAACAAAGGGAGCCGCCGGTTAACCTCGACGGTCTCATACGCGATGGCTGTCGCTCCCGATCGAGCCAGCGCCTCTGTGAGCACCGGGCTCGCCGCAAGATGGAGATACGTAAAAAGAATCTGGCCCGGGCGCAGCAAACCATACTCCACAGGCATCGGCTCCTTTACCTTTACGATGAGCCCGGCCCGCTCAAAAATTTCCTCGGGATTTGAGACAAGCTCGGCGCCCGCATGCCGATATTCCTCATCCGAGTAACCCGATCCAATGCCCGCGCCGTTCTCCACGAGGACCGTATGTCCGCCCCGAACCAGTTGGTAAGCGCCTGAAGGCAAAAGTGCGACCCTGTGTTCCTGCTGCTTAATCTCCTTTGGAATACCAATAATCATAACGGATTATTAGTGTGGCCATCCGCCTTGTCTCCCTCCGATTTCGGTTTTTTTTAATTTCTGGAAAGGTCGTCCGGGGACTCAGCAACTAATCGATACCATGGCCCGAAGCCGCTTAATGACTGGCGCCAAAGCGCTTTGCTCCCGGTCCGATCAAGGGCCTCCATGGTCGCCTTTGCCACCAGCCACGCATTTTGCGCTATCTCCGCCTCCAACTGCCCCTTGCCCCAGCCCGCATACCCAATGAACGCCCGGACACTGGTATTCTGAACCCGCAACATCTCCTGCGCCGCATCCACATCCAGATGATGCCGGCATTCGATGCGCCCCTGCCCCGGTTGCCATGTAAATGCGGCGAAAGTTAATTGATCCGCCCCAACGGGGCCTCCAACAAAAACCGGCAACTGCATCAATCCCCCGAGCTCTTTTCCGGAGACAACATCCTCCACTAATTTTTCCGTGGGCCGGTTAAGGGTTAATCCGAAGGATCCTTCGCCGGGGTCGTGCGTGGATATAAAAAGGACGCTCTTGCGAAAATTCGGGTCGAGCAGATTGGGGTGGGCGATGAGCAGTGATCCCGCCAGCCCACCCGATGGAGAACGAAATTCGCGCACGTCACAAATCTAAGAAAAACCGGAAACTTCTCAAGCCCGTTCGTAGTCCCGGCTTTAGCCGGCTCAGTCTGCCCACAAACATGGAATGGCGGGAGCGGCGGCCGGCTAAAGCCGGAACTACGAACCTAAGCACGCCGCTTCTTGCATCATACTGGCCCCCTTTATAGGTTCCCTCCTCCAATGTCTTCCGCCACCCAACCGCTTATCATCGCCGGACGCGAATTTCACTCGCGACTCTTTTTAGGGACGGGAAAATTTTCCTCCAATGAAGCCATGGCGGAAGCGCTGGTGGCCAGTGGCACAGAAGTCGTAACGGTGGCGCTCCGGCGCGCGGATCTCTCAGGTAAAGCGGATCAATTTGCCAACATCCTGGAATTCATTGACCCGAAAAAATATCTGCTTCTGCCCAACACCAGCGGAGCGATGAATGCCGAGGAAGCGGTTCGCCTCGCGCGCCTGGCCCGGGCGGCGGGAATCTCGGACTGGATCAAACTCGAGATTCATCCCGACCCGCGCTATCTGCTTCCGGATCCGATCGAGACATTGAAAGCGGCTGAGATCCTTGTGAAAGAAGGATTCACAGTGCTTCCTTACATCAACGCAGACCCGGTCCTGGCCAAGCGCCTGCAGGATATCGGAACTGCGACCGTGATGCCGCTCGGCTCGCCGATCGGGAGCAACCGGGGAATCGAGACCCGGGCGCAAATCGAGATCATCCTCGAGCAAGCCACAGTCCCGGTCATTATCGATGCCGGCATCGGCGCGCCCAGCCAGGCGGCGGAGGCAATGGAGATGGGAGCTGGGGCGGTCCTTGTGAATACCGCCATTGCGATCGCTTCAGACCCGGCCCGAATGGGAGCTGCCTTCAAGATGGCAGTGGAAGCGGGGCGAATGGCATTCGATCTCGGATTGGCCGAGCGCATCCAATCGGCATCCCCTACCAGTCCCCTCACCGGATTTCTTCGGGCGCTCTGATTTTAAAAAC
>JAYUPM010000448.1:0-23111 GCA_043760145.1 Spartobacteria bacterium | reverse complement strand
CGTGATCGCCACCAAGCCGTGAGGGGGAGGGGGCGGAGGTCGGAAGTCGGAGGTCGGAGGGCGGAGGGCGGAGGGCGGACGGAAGAAAAAGAACGAGGACGAGGACGAGGACGATAGGAACAATTATGGGCTTTGGGCTGGCTCTATGTGAACCAGGACATCGACCACTGCGGGATTGTGTTCGCGGATGGCGTCCTTCACTTCGTGGGCAATCCGATGACCGTCCAGGACAGTCAACTGGGCATCGACCTCGACATGGATATCGACAAAGAAATCGAGTCCCATCTTTCGGACCCGGCATTTGTCCAACCCGAGAACACCGGGCACCGCTGCACTGACGGCGCGGATTTGTTGCTCCCATTCTTTGGGCGGGGCGCTGTCCATGACTTCATACACAGCCGGCTTGAGAAGGTTCAGGCCATTGTAACCGATCAACCCGCACGCAAAGAGGGCAGCCCAGTCATCGGCAGCCTCCCAGCCCGGGCCGCCGATCAATGCGATGCTGATTCCGATGAATGCGGTGGCGGAGGTGATCGCATCGGAGCGGTGATGCCATGCATCGGATTTGACTGCCGAGCTTCCGATCCTTTCCGCGCCGCGAGACACTTTTTGAAAGAGCGTTTCCTTGATCAGTATCACAGCCACAAGGACAATGAGGGTAAATGGGGCGGGCGCATGATGCGGGGTCATGATTTCGCGCATGCTTTGAATCGCGAGTAGAAGCGCCGCGCCCAAGACGGTGAGAGAAACTGCGACGGCCGCAAGTGGTTCCGCTTTCCCATGGCCGTAAGGGTGCTCGTCATCCGGGGGAGCTGCGGCGAGCTTGAGCCCGAACCAAAGGAGTAAAGAACTGAAGACATCTAGGGCGGACTCGATGCCGTCAGCAATGAGTGCGTAACAATTCCCGAACAGGCCGGCCGCGATTTTTGCAACAGAAAGAAGGATGTTTACGCAGACACCGAACAGGGCATAGCGGGCTCCTGACTGGAGACGCTCAAGAGTGACCTTGCGCAGAATGGGATCGGAGCCCGGCATCAGCTTGCGTTAATCGCCCGTCACGATGCTTGCCGCAGTAATGCGGGCTTTCGCCACGACGCGCCCGGACATTCCGACGCGAAAATCAGGGCTACGATGGTGGCGAGCCAATGTGGAGAGGAATTCATGGGTTAATTTTAAGGCTGCAGAGTTTTGTGGCATTGCGGGAATTTGGGAGCGCCATCAATGGATTATGGAGCGTGTGCGCGAAAAGTAAGCCTCATTCCGTTCTCCTGAGTTTCCGTCCACCCGCCCGGAATCCCCTCCGAAAGCGCCAGAGGACTGGCGCACTACAAAACGCTGGCGCGGGAAAAGTGGACACGCCGCAAGGTTTTGTAGTGCGGCAGTCCTCTGCCGCTTTCGGAGGCACCCGGAATGTCAGGCATTGAAACTATTGGCCGGAAGCGGCACTTCTTTAATTCATGAGAATCCGGGCCGTTGTTTATCACGCGAATGGGAAACCGGAGAGTGTTTGCCGGGTGGAAGAGGTGGAGTTGGCGGCGCCTGCTTCCCGGGAGGCTCGAGTGCGAGTCCTGTTCGCACCGATCAATCCGGCGGACATCAATATGATTGAGGGAACCTATGGCGTTCGCTCAACGTTTCCGGCGATCCCCGGGATCGAAGGGGTTGGGGTGGTTGAAGAGCTTGGTTGCGACCTGGAGAGTTTGGCAGTGGGCGATCGTGTCCTGTTGCCAGCGGGTGCCGGGTCGTGGGCGGAGGCGTGCAATGTGGAAGCTGCGCGCCTGACAGTTGTGCCGTCAGGGATCGCGCCCGAACAGGCAGCGATGCTTCGGGTGAACCCTGCGACCGCGTTGCGAATGTTGCGCGATTTTGTGACGCTTAAGCCTGGCGATTGGGTGATCCAGAACGCCGCCAATTCAGGCGTGGGCCGGGCAGTGATTCAAATCGCGAAGCAGCAAGGGGTGCGTTTAATCAATGTGGTGCGCCGGCCTGAGTTGATTGATGCACTCAAAGCCGAGGGAGCTGATGTGGTCCTGCTTGACAGAGAAGAATTGCGCACGGAGGTCGCAGCGGTAACAGACGGGGCGCCGATTCGGCTTGCGCTCAATTGCGTTGGAGGCGAAAGCGCACTGCAGCTCGCAAAAACCGTCCATGAAGGTGGAACCATCGTGACGTTTGGCGCGATGGGTAAACAGCCGCTCCGGATTCCCAACGGGTTGTTGATTTTCAAGGATCTGCGTTGGGTCGGGTTTTGGATTACGCGCTGGTATGGCGAGGCAAGTGTCGAGATGCGCACGGAAATGTTTGGGGAGATTTTCAACTTAAGTTTGGGCGGGCAGATCGGAACGCCGATCGAAAGAATTTATCCATTGGGGGAACTGGAGGAGGCTTTGGAGAGAGCACAGCAAAGTGGGCGGGCAGGGAAGATATTGCTGACGCTAAACGGCTAGACAAGGCAGGCGGGGATTGCCAATCTGCCATGTCAGGATTACCTTGCTTCTCATGCCGACTGTTACAATCAAAATGACTGACGCTCAATTCGCCGCGCTGGAAAGGGAGGCTCGCGATCGCGGCACCTCGAAGGCTGGGGTCCTCCGCGACGCGTTTCTGAACCAAAGGCCCGCCGTTGCCGACTCGTCGTTCGACTTAATTTCCGATCTGGTTGGCAGCGTCAAAGGTCCGCGCGATCTCTCGACGAACCCGAAATTCATGAAGGGTTATGGCAAGCCGCGGAACGCGGGTAAAAAATGAGCGGGCGCTGCCTCATCGACGCTGGCCCTATTGTCGCACTGCTAAATTCCCAGGACCAGCATCACGAATGGGCAGTCGCTCAAACCAAGCAATGCAGCGCTCCGTTTGCGACGTGCGAAGCGGTCATTTCGGAATCGTTTCATCTCTTGGAGCACACACACGACGGGTGCAGCCGGCTTGTTGCCCTGCTCGAACGCGGCTTCCTTCGGATCGACTTTGCCGTAAACGACCAACTTCCTGGGGTGGCGAAACTGCTGCGCCGTTACGCCGATCTTCCGATCTCACTTGCGGATGCGTGTCTGGTGCGGATGACCGAACTTGATGAACGCGCATCTGTTTTCACGTTGGACCGCGACTTTCTTGTTTATCGCAAGAATAGCCGCCAAGTCATCTCCGTCCTCCTGCCTCCGGGTTAACTGACGTGGATCGGTCTGATCGGTCCGGGCGGATCCTGCGCCATCAGGTGAACCCGGCATTGAGTATCAGGCACGGCCCATGCTTGAGTAGGGGTAACAAAGATTATTATAGCGATGAAATCGCATCACCCCTTGCTGGCAGTGCTTTTCCTAATGCCCTTGATTTGGAGCACAGCGCCACCGGCGAGCGCGGTGCCTGAGGGATGGGCCTTGGTGTTTAGCGACGAGTTCGACGGGACAGAATTGGACCAGTCGAAATGGGGGACGACGATGGAGTATGTGGGAACCGCGGGCCGCCGATTCCACAACCCGTATTATTTGAGCTACACGCTCGATGATGAAGTGCGGCTCAAGGATGGGTTGCTCCAACTTCGCACCGATCGCCGCTCGATCGAAGGGGATGAACCGAAAGGGAGTTACTTTTTCACCCAAGGCATGGTTTCAGGTCATGACAGATTTGTATTCACCTACGGCTATATCGAGATTCGGGCAAAGTTCCCGGGCGGCAAAGGGATGTGGCCCTGTTTCTGGCTGATGGCCCAGGAACATACATGGCCTCCGGAGGTCGATATCGCCGAGTATTACGGGGGCCAACGCAAGATGCATCACGGGATCGCCCATGGCACGATGCACGACCCGCTCTGGGACAGCACGGGCGACAGCGAGACTCAGTTCGAAGACACATGGCGGACTTTCGCCTTTGAATGGTCTCCCGGTCGCGCGGTCTGGTTCGTGGACGGTGAGGTAAGGAAGATCACTGAGGCGGATCATGTCCCCTCCGTGCCGATGTATGTTGTGCTTAGTAACAGCGTCGGTTCCAAAGTCGGGCCCTCCAGCGAGCCCGATGAAAAGACGATATTCCCGAACAGTTTCGACATTGATTATGTGCGGATTTACCAGGCCCCGCCGGATGTGTTGACGGGACCGGTTGTGGCAGTTTCCAACGTGGTTACCCTTCCGGAGAAACCTGAAGTAGTGACAGAGGTGCCGTGAAATGGCTGCCGGTCATTTGTCCTTCTGGTTTTGTCATTTCCTCACCGTCCCTCGCAGCTTCTCCTTTTTCGCTTCGCATTCCTGGTGCAAGCGGCGGAGTTCGCGGCCGAGTTCCTCATCCAATTCCAACATCTCCTTAAAATTCTGTGCGGCCTGGGCTTTCTCGATCTGGCCCTTTAGAAACACCTCGCGCTCCGCAATTTTCGCCCGGTAAAGGGTATCGATTTCGGCAAGGGCAGCCTTCTGTTTTGGAGTGAGTTTGGCGGCGGGAGATTGTTTTTCCAAACGCTCCATGGCGAGTTCGTATGCGGATTTCATAAAGTTGGGGATTGAGTGTTAAGGGCGCAGAGACGAAGAAGACGCGGTCGATGAGGGCTGGACTTTGACGTTCTAATCTCAACCCTCAACCTCCAATTTCCAACCAACTCAATGATAAAACTGCTGAGCACCGACTTTGATGGCACGGTTATCGATCACTTCGCCAAACCACCCGTCTCCCCCGAGTTCCTTCACGCCCTCGCTTTTCTAAAAAACAAGGGCGTCCTCTGGGCTGTGAATACGGGGCGGGAACTCGCCCACATCGTGGAAGGCCTGCTCGAATTCAAGATTCCCATCGAACCCGATTTTGTCCTGACCGCCGAACGCGAGGTTTTCCATCGGGGCCCATCCGGGGCGTGGCAGGATTACGGCGATTGGAACGCGCGCTGTGTCGTGGCGCATGCGGAACTCTTTGCCAATGCGGGTCCGTTGCTTGCCGATATCCGGGCGTTCCTTGATCGGCACGTCAAATCGCACCCGATTTTTGAAGGCAAACACCTCGTCGGGCTGGCGACGGAAACCGATGAAGAGATGGACAGGGTCTGTGAATTTCTTGATCGTGAGCGGGGCCGTGTGCCGGGGTTCCAATTCATGCGCAACACGGTTTATGTGCGATTTTGTCATGAGGCTTACAGCAAAGGGACAGCCCTCGGTGAACTGGCTCGATTGGTGAACCTGAAGCCGGACGAGATTTTTGCGGCCGGGGATCATTACAACGATCTGCCGATGCTCGACGGGGTGCACGCGCGCTGGGTGACATGTCCCTCCAATGCGGTGGAAGCGGTGAAGAAAACGGTCCGGCTCGCGGGTGGCCATGTTGCCAGCATGGGTTGCAGCGATGGGTTGGTGGAGGCGCTCCGGGCATTTGGCGCATTGGAACCGGACGCGCCGGGGCTTCTGGCAAAAGCAATGTCCTGAGAATTCACACGGCAATGAAACAGCGATTAATAGAGCAAGTGGGGCGCAGTGCCCGGCTCAAGCTGATGAACGAACTCAAGCGAACCCAGGGGCTTTGTGTGGGCGATTTGGCGACCCGCCTTGAGATGAGTTACATGGGGGTCAAAGGGATCTGCCTCGACCTCCAGAAACGCGGCCTGCTTGATACATGGCGCCAGCCGCAAAAGGTGGGCCGTCCGCACATGCTCTACCGGCTGACTGCGCGGGCCCATGATCTTTTTCCAACGGAAAGCAACCTGCTCACAATCGATTTATTGGAAGCCGCCCAGCGCCTATTTGGGGCGGCCGCGGCAGAGAAACTTCTGCTTGTCGTGTTTCAAAAGGCAACGGAGCGATACTTGACCCGGATCAAGGCCGGGGCGTTGCCTGCGCGGGCCGAGCGATTCGCCAAATTGCGCGATGAGGAGGGATATATGACCCAGTTCGTTCCCGGGGAAGGGACAAACCAGATTATCGAGCATCACTCGCCCATCATGGAAGTGTTGCGCGCGTTTCCCATCGTTGCCCGGCTTGAAACCGAGCTCTTTCAGCGGGTGCTCGGCGTGCCGGTGCATCGCGAAGAGAAGACGGCCTCGGGCCTTTTTCAGGCGGTGTTCAAGTTTGGGTGAGCGTCGGAGGTCGCGCGCACTCCCGATCAGTCGGATCGGTCCGATCCGACTGATCGGTCTGATTGGTTGGGCGCGACCCCGGTCCCCCCCATAATTTTGCTGAGAAAAGAGATTGCCATCCCGGGAGTGCCCGCTACTTTTCCCGCCCCATGCCCAAGTCGATCGCACGTCGCAAGACGAAAAAAGCAGCAGCCAAACGGTTTAAAATTACCGGGACGGGCAAGATTCTTCGCCGTAAAGCGGGCCTTCGCCACCTTGCATCTTCCAAGAGTTCAAAGCGGAAACGCAATCTTGGGAAAGTGGGGCAGGTCCACGAGACGATGGTGGCGCGAATCAAGGAGTGCATGCCCTTCGCGTAAGCCCTGAGGCATTTGATCCACCCGCCTATCCGGTCTTGAGCTGGATTAATCGGTGCGCGAGGCGGCGGATCTTTCAACCCATAAACAGCGCGCCGAAAGAAAGAGACCAACATGCCAAGAGCCACTAACGCCCCCGCGAGCCGGGAGCGCCGCAAAAAAGTTGTCGATGCCGCCCGGGGATTCCGTGGTCGCCGATCCAAGCTATTCCGCTACGCCAAGAACGCGGTGATGAAAGCCCAGGTCTGGGCTTATCGCGATCGCAAGACGCGGAAACGCAATTTCCGGATGCTCTGGCAACAACGGATCAACGCCGCCGCCCGCGCGCATGGACTCACTTACAGCCGGTTCATGGAAGGGATCAAAGCCGCCGGGATCACGCTGGACCGGAAAGTATTGGCTGAGATCGTTGTGACCGACGAAGCTGCATTCAAGGTGATCTTCGACAAGGCGGCCGCCGCCCTCGATGCCAAGCGCAAGGCTGCACCCGCCGCGCAATCCAAGAGCAAGGCGGCTTAAGCCCCCCTTCGCTTCACGGAAGTTTTAGGACAGCCTCGAATGCGCCCACGCGTGTTCGAGGCTGCTCTGTTTTGGGAATAATCCCTATCAAAAAGAATCCCATCTTCTCATGGATCAACAACTTGAAGAACTCCGCGTCGCAGCGCTCGCCGAAGTCAGCGCTGCCTCCGACGAACCGACTCTCGAAGCAGTCCGCGTAAAATACCTGGGCCGTGGCGGCTCGATTTCCGCCGTAAGCGATGCGATGAAATCATTGGGCAAGGAAGACCGGCCGCGGATCGGCAAGCTCCTCAATGAAGTGCGCATGGCGGTTACCGGCGCATTGGAACAATCCAAAGTCGGCTTTCTCGCCAACGCGGATAAAGCCGCGTTCGCCGGGGTTGATGGGACATTGCCGGGAATCGCGCCGCGGGTCGGGACACTTCATCCGATTACTCAACTCCAGGATCGCGCGATCCAGATCTTCCGCCGGATGGGATTTGCGCTCGCAGACGGTCCGGATGTGGAAACGGAGTTCCACTGTTTTGATGCGCTCAATACGCCCGCTGATCACCCGGCCCGCAACGAACAGGATACGTTTTATTTCGGAGATGGCCGGCTTCTGCGCACCCACACGAGCAGCGTGCAGATTCGGACCATGGAAAAAGAGGCGCCGCCGATTCGAATCATCGCTCCGGGGGCTGCATATCGACGGGATGAGATTGACGCGACGCACCTCGCGCAGTTCACCCAAATGGAAGGCCTTTATGTCGATGAAGGCGTGAACGTTGCGGATCTGAAAGGGACGTTGGAGTTCTTTTTCCGCGAGCTCTTCGGCAAGGATGCGCAGTTCCGTTTCCGGCCGCATTTTTTCCCGTTCACCGAGCCGAGTTACGAGGTCGATATCAAAACCCGGGCGCTCGGCAGTTCTGATCGCTGGCTCGAAATCGCAGGGTGCGGCATGGTCGATCCTGCCGTGTTTGATTCAATCAATGCGCGGCGCGGGGACGCGGCTTTCGACTCCGATCGAGTGACCGGGTTCGCCTTCGGGTTTGGCCTGGATCGCCTGGCCATGATCATGTCCGCGGTTTCGGACATCCGCTATTTCACCGACAACGATCAACGTTTCCTGGCCCAGTTCTGATCCTATGAAAGTCTCACTTAATTGGCTGCGCGAACTGATTGAACTGCCGGCGACTGTCGATTCGCTGGTGGATCTGCTCACGTTGGCCGGGGTTGAAGTCGAAGGAATCGAGACGCTTGGCGTTTCCATTCCCAATGTGGTCGTGGCTCAGATTCGCGAAAGCGTGCAGCATCCCAATGCCGATCGGCTCAGCGTGTGCCAGGTCGATGACGGCTCCGGTTCCCTGCGTCAGATCGTCTGCGGTGCCAAAAATTACAAGGTCGGCGACAAGGTTCCGGTCGCGCTTCCGGGAGCGGTGTTGCCGGGTGATTTCAAAATCAAAGTGGGCAAACTCCGTGGTGTCGAAAGCCAGGGAATGCTTTGCAGTCCGGACGAGCTCGGCCTCCCAAAAGGTGAGGATGGCTTGCTCATCCTCGGGCCAGATCCCGTCCCCGGAACGCCGCTCTCGCAACTTTTTCCGGGCGATACGATCCTTGAGCTGGAGATCACACCCAACCGGCCGGACCTGCTGAGTTTTAACGGGATTGCCCGTGAAATCGGAGCGTTGACGGCGAAAGCTGCGCGCATGACCGGGCCGGGAGTCAAGCCGATTGCGCCAGGCGAGAGCACGATCCGGATTGGTCCCCCGGAGCTATGCCCGTTGTATATTGCGCGGATCATTCGCGGAGTAAAAGTCGGTCCCAGCCCGGCATGGTTGCGGACGAAGCTCGAGTCGCTCGGATTGCGCCCGATCAATAACATCGTTGATATCAGCAACCTGGTGATGCTCGAACTCGGTCAACCGCTCCATGCATTTGATCTGGGGCGGATGCGCGGCCCGGTCCAGGTCCGGATGGCAACGGCCGGGGAACAGTTCGTGGCGCTTGATCGCAAGAGTTACACGCTTGCCCCGGAACATCTGGTAATTGCTGACGACTCGAATGCGCTGGCACTCGCCGGAATCATGGGCGGCCTCGAAAGCGCCGTCACTGAGAGCACCACCGATATCCTTTTGGAGAGCGCCGCTTTTGAGCCAAAAAATATCCGCCGGACATCACGCCAGGTGGGGCTTTCCAGTGATTCGAGTTACCGGTTCGAACGTGGAGTGGATCGCGCCGCGGTTTTACTGGCGTCCCAACGGGCGACCGAACTCATTGTCGAACTCGCGGGCGGGCAACCGAGTCCGATGGAAGCTGGATTCGCGGCCGATGCCTCTCAGCACAAACCGATTCCGACTCCCGTGACGCTTCGCCCTGCGCGGGTCGCGGAGATCCTTGGCGTCGAAGTGGCCGCGTCGCAGATTGATCAGATTCTTACCGGGTTCGGTTTGATTAAAGCAGGCGACGGATGGGAGGTTCCCAGTTTCCGCGCGGATTTAACCCGTGAGATTGACCTGATCGAGGAAGTCGCCCGCGTGACTGGCATGGAGCGGATTCCGGCCCGCACTCAAGCGCGGTTTGCCGCGGCAAGCGCCACCGATGCCCAATACGATTTTTGCATGGAGTTGCGCCGGGCCTGTGTGGCGCATGGTTTGCACGAAGCACGCAGTCTCACATTGGTGCCCGCCCAACCGATGGGGCTCGAGCTTTTGCAATTTGATCCCGCCCATCTGTTGCGGGTCAAAAATCCGATGATCGACGACCAGGTGGTGCTCCGGCCCCATCTGCTTCACGGGTTGCTCAAAGCAGTCCGCGATAATGTGCGGGCGGGGGCCGGCTCAATCGGGCTCTTTGAAATTGGGCGTGTTTTTTCGCAACAACAACCCGAAGAGTTCACCCATCTGGGCATCGTTCTGAGCGGGCCGCGTCACGCCCGTTCGTGGCGCACTGGTGAAGAAATCGCAGCGGACTTTTTCGATCTCAAGGGATTGGTCGCTGCTATTCTTGGGAATGAAACCACCTTCGAGGCCAACGCCAATGAGGCGGCCGCGCTTTCTTTATCCATCAAGGTTGCGGGCCGGCTCGTCGGGTTTCTGGGGCAGCTCGCCCCGGCTGCGGCGCGGGCCCTTGATGCGACGGCACCGGTGCTTTTTGCGGAAATCGATCTTGGGGAAATGCCGGTGCGCAAACAGCCTTCGTTTCGGGAGATCGACCGGTTCCCAATCGTAACGCGAGACATCGCGTTGCTGGCACCATTGGATCTGGCCCATGCGCGGATTGAGGCGCTTCTGCGTTCCGCCAATGAAACGCTTCTGGTGGATGTGGAATTGTTTGATCTCTTCACGGACCCGACGGGTGTCAAGCTTCCAGCGGATCATAAATCATTGGCTTACTCGTTGACATATCGGTCATCCGAAAAGACATTGACCACCGAAGAGGTCAACGCAGCTCACGGGCGTTTGAAAGCGCATCTGAAAGCTGGGTTGCCAGTGGCCTTCCGCGAATAGGCCTTCCGCGAATAATTTTTTGTTCTTTGAGAGGAATTTAAGAGAACGCCAGCAATGCAGTGGCTGGCCCGTTCCTCACACCAAATTTGCCCTGCGTTGTTCGACCAATCGGCGGAAATCCCGATCCGGTATTTAACACAAACTCAGGAGGCCGGGGTGGGCGAGTTGATGTCATGCCTTCGTTGGAAGACTGATCCCCGTCCCAGGTCATCCGCCCGTTAACCTTAGGGGGAACGTGGAACTCCGTCGCGACGGCTATCGCGGGGCAAAAAAGGCGCCTCGGCAGTGGATTCCAGTCCGCTCCGAGGCGCCTTCTTTTTTTGTGGCACCTCCTTTTTTGGCGATGCCCCCGATCCGTCCGGAAAATAAATTTCGTGCCCCGGTGATTTGCGCTTCAAAAGTGCCCCGGCAATCTTCTTACTCCCGCCCACATGCGCGCAATCCTAGCCCTCGAAGACGGGCGTCACTTTATCGGCGAAAGCTTTGGCGCCACTGGCACCACGGTTGGGGAAGTCTGTTTCAACACCTCGATGACCGGATACCAGGAGGTGCTCACAGACCCCTCTTACCGGGGCCAGATCGTTGCGATGACTTATCCCGAGATCGGGAATTACGGGGTAAACGCGATCGACGAAGAAAGCAACGAGCCGCATGTCAGGGGATTTGTGATTGAGGAATTGAGCCCGATAGCGAGCAATTGGCGTTCGCACGGGACTCTCGATGATTATCTTAAGCGTTGGAAAATTCCCGGGATCCAGGAGATCGATACCCGCGCATTGACCCGCCATCTCCGGGACAAAGGCGCGATGAAAGGGTGCCTCACCAGTGAAGATATTTCGGTCGAGGAAGCGGTCCGGCGCGCGGTGGAAGGATTGGGCGTGATCGGGATGGATTACGTCAAGGAGGTGACTCCGGCCGCTGCATACGACTGGGATCCCGATGACACGTTGAGCCGCAAGTGGACGATCGTTAAGGGGGACGCAAATCATACTGATATCTCCGAGAACGGGGAGGCGTTTGAGAGACTCGGGCCGACCCGGCATTCGATCGTTGCGTATGATTATGGAATGAAGCGGAACATCCTGCGGCGTCTGCGCCAGGAGGGCTTCAAGGTGCGCGTGGTTCCCGCCGGGACATCTGCCGCCGATGTGCTGGCGCTCAACCCGGATGGTGTGTTTTTGTCCAATGGCCCGGGAGACCCGGCAGCCCTCGATTATGTGCACGACAGCATTCGCGGGCTGATCGGAAAGAAACCGATCTTCGGGATTTGTCTGGGTCACCAGATGCTCGGATATGCGTTTGGTGGGAAGACATTCAAGCTGAAGTTCGGTCATCGCGGCGGCAACCAGCCAGTCAAAGACCTGGCCAGTGGCAAGGTGACCATTACCTCGCAAAACCATGGATTCGCGGTCGATCCCGACTCGCTCCCCTCCGATGTCGAGGTGACCCATGTGAATCTCAACGACGGGACGGTGGAAGGAATGCGCCACAAAGAGTTACCGATTTTCAGCGTCCAGTATCATCCCGAAGCTGCGCCCGGCCCGAACGACGCGAGCTACTTTTTTGCGCAGTTCGCCAAACTCATTGATGATTCGCGCCAGGATCGTTAACGTCGCGCAACAACTCCCGCCCTCTCAAAGTCCCAGAATCCCCACACCAGATCCCGAATTATGCCCAAGCTTCAAATTACTCTACAGGACGGGACTGAGTTTGCCGCGGAATTGACCGAGGCGCTTGTCACGGTGGGCCGGGTGCCGGAAAACTCGATTGAACTTCAGGATGTCTCGGTCTCCAGCCGTCATGCCCAACTCGCCGCAAGCGGGGCCGATTTTATCCTGACCGATACCGGCTCCACCAACGGGACCCGGCTCAACGGAAGAAATTTAATTGCCGGGGAAGCCTGTCCTCTCCAGGACGGGGACACAATCCGGTTTGGAAGCGTGGAGGCGATTTATGCCTCGGAAAATCCGAGCCAAGCCAAGTCGATGCCGGATGCCAGGGAGGCAGTCGCGGTCGCTGCGGAATCGAGTGTCCGCCCCGCCGATTTCGCGAACGCTTCGCCGTTCCAAACCAAAAAGAAAAAGAAAGAACCGGCCGCCGTTGCTGTAATGGCGATCGCGATCCTGGCCGTCGTCGCCTTCCTCGGCTCCGCCGCCACCGCGTTCCTGATGAAGCCGCCAGTCTAAGGAGTTTCCGTTGTCGGCGCGTCCCGGTAATCCGTTGATCCAATGCGAGGCGCGGATTCTCCCGGCAGTTGGGGCGGATCCGGCGACTGAATTTTGGCAGGGAATCGTTCCGGCTGGATTTGGCGAAAGCTTAAGCGGGACCGAGCCGCAACAAGCGACTTGTGTGAGGCTGGCATGGGATTGGCGGGAGTTGCGGGTATTGTTCGTTGCAGAAGACGCGATGCCATGGGCGACACTTACGGAGCGCAAGGCACCGCTTTACACCGAGGAAGTGGTGGAAGCATTCCTTGATCCTGTGGGGGATTTGGCGAGTTACTTTGAGCTGGAAGTCAATCCGCTCAACACGCTTCTCGACCTGGTGATCCGCAAAAACCGGAGCGGGTATGTGAAAGAGATGGCCTGGGAATGCGAAGGTTTTACGAGCCGGGTTGCGGTCCGTGACGGGTCGTGGATTACGGAACTCTCGATCCCATTCGCCGCTGTGACTTCAACCATGCCCACTCATGGGACCCGTTGGCGCGCAAACTTCTGCCGCATTGATCGCCCCCCGGGTTTCCCCCGCGAGCTAAGTGCATGGTCCCCGACATACCGCCCCACATTCCACACCCCCGAGCGCTTCGGGGTCATTGAGTTCGTGGAGTAACGCAGAGCTCGCAGAGATCATGCCGACAAGTTCATTGAAGCAATGTCGTTGGCTGTGAAGATTTCTGTGAGACCACGCCACCGGCTGCGGGCGAAACGGGATTTACAGGCGACGCCTGCGCTTCTGCCACAGGCCAGAGAGCTGCGGGAAGACGGATGGAAAGGGGAGGCACTGCATCCAGAGAACTCCCCGCTAGGGGCAAGTTTAAGGTCATGGCGTTCCAGACCAACTCGATGTTGAGCGGCGGTTCCGGGTTGAACCAGCGCACGAGATGGTTGAGTGGGCCAAAGCAGTCCGCTTGAAACGGTCTCCCCAAAAGCAGGCCCGTCGCCTTGAGATCAATGCTTGGATTGAGTGAGCTACCCGGAAGAAACGCGATGGTGGCATTTTCCACAGTGAGAAGTTGTTGATGGGCCCGGGCATTGGCGCCGGTGATTTTTACCGAGCCAATCAGAATCGGGGCGTCCAATGTCCCCGACAGGTGGACATGAATATCCGTGGCTCCCCGGTTTTTTGTGAGGACAACCGCGGTATCTGTGTCGCCCTTGATATCAAGCTGCCAGCCGCTCCACGGCGCGCCGGGGTTGGCTAGTAAAGGTGGCAAGGAGAGGGGATCGGTTTGCCAGAGCCAGCCGATCTCCGGCTGCGCGCCGAGATCCATGGAGATGATGCGGGCCTGGCCACGCACTGTCGCGGTTGCAATTGGGCCATCGATTCCCAACGTGAGCGCACTCGTAAGCGCGCAGTCGGGCCGGCCAAAGAGCGGGAGCTTTGCATTGCGACTTTCGGACCGGAGATGAAGTTGAGGCGCTTTCGAATCGACCCACTCCATTGTGCCGCTTACCCGTAAGTCGCCGATGGAATGGTTGGCCTCGAATTTCTCAAGGTTCAAGGTTGTGCCCTGGAGTTGCACGACGGCTTCCACTCCATGGAGAAGCTGCCCACTCCAGCCGAGGGGAAGTTCACCCTTTGTCAGGGTCAACGTCCCATTGGTTTTAAGTGCGCCGATGGCACCAGTTGCGTTGATCGATCCATTAAGCAGGCCGCCAATTGGGAAGTTCCATCCTGCCAACTGGGAAGCGCGACGCAGATCGAGCCCCGTGGCTGCAAGATTCACCTGGCTCACTGTCTCTTCATTTAGCAGTGTCGCCAGTGAAGTGTTGGGCCATGCATGCCAGACATCGAGTGGCAGCAATGCATCGCCCTCGAGCACCAGCTGTGTCCCGTGAGTGAGCCGGATCTTTTGCAAGCTCAACGCTTTATTCCCAACACCGACATTGGCCGTCAGGGAGGATTGGTCATCGGAGATCGCGAATTTGCTGAACTGGATGTTTCCCGTGGCGTAACTGCCGTCCAGGTCGATGTTGATCGGATGTAGCTGCGTGGCCAGCGCCCCGAGCGAACGCACCTTGTTAAGACGAGCCACGAATTTCCCGCTCTGACCTTTTGCTGAACCTTCGCCGGACCATTCAATCAACGCCCTGCCCGCCAATGGTTCGGGGACCACTGGTTTCTGGAGAATCGCTGCGTAAGTCGCAAGGTCGTCGATTGATGCCCGGAATTCCCCCCAGTATTGTGTTGCCCCAAGGATGTTAACGACCCCCCGGCCACGCACATAGTCGCCCTGATTAAATACCTCGAGGTTGGTAATCTGACACTCATTGCCCTCAAGCCGGATCGCTGCGTGCAGATTTTCGATTGGGGCGCTGCGCCATTTGAGTTGGGAGCCGGAGAGGAGAAGCTGTCCATTGAACTTCTGGTTATGCCCGCGAATGGAGCCGTCGAGCTTGGCTTTGCCGGCGGCGAACTTGAACTCGGGCAGGAGTAACGCCGATAATTCGGTGAAATCCTCGATGTTAGCCGTGATATTGCAGCTGAACTCATTTTGCCACCATTTGACTCCGGGCATGGGCAGCGCCATTTCTCCATTGAGATCCAGATGGTTGCGCCCCTGGAGTAGCTTTAACTTCGAGACCTTGATCCGCCCATTCATCAGCGCTGCTCCCAACGCCAATGAATCCCACTGGCGCGATTCCCACTGGAAATTGGTTGCATCAAGCCAAAGCGAGGCGGTCGCTTTTTCGCTGTGCTGCAGCGATCCGAGGAAGCTGAAGTTGCCTTGCTTGATGGTCCCGCCAGCGGCATCAGTGAGTTGAAAAAATGTCGCTAGTTTGGCGATGTCAATGTCACGGAAATTCCCATCAAAACTTAATGGAGATTGCTCGGCTGAACCGTTGGTTGCCGCATTAATGACTCCTCCAAAAGCCGCCACTTCGACTTCGCCCTTTAGCCATCCGTTGGTCAAGCCAGAGAGTTCCGGCGAAAAACTACGAATCTCGATTCCCGGCTCGAGGACTAAATTTGCGATCAGAAACTTGCCATCGGGACGCGCCGTGCGTCCCTGGACATCCCGGAACGCGCGCTCCAGCCATGGCTGCTTTACCGTAAGGTGCCCAATACGGATCTCGCCAATCTCAAGGTCGCTGGCGCTAAAATAACCGTTCTCAATCCGGACGAACCCGCCTTCGCTTTCAAGAACCACATCAATCCCGTGGCCCTCCAGTCGCGAGGGGCGCGGGAGCCATGATTTGCCGCGCATCTTCGGCATGAACGAAATCCGCGCCTCTGGTTTTTCGGCAGGCATGTCGCCCTTGGGCGGGATCAGTTTGGCCGTGACCCCTCGGACTGAGAACTGCTGAAACCAGTGCTTGTGATTCCCCACCAAGAGCGCCTTCCAGTCGAAACGCGCCTCGGCCTGGAAAATCTGCATCCGGGTGATGGCACCTGAGGGACTGGAATAACTCAGTTGGGAGTTCGCCAGCAATAATGGCTCAAACACGGTGCTTTCAACGCTGCCGATCCTAATATTCACCCCACTGCGCCATCCCTCGAGTTGGATCCCCCGCTTGACGACAAACTGGAATACTGCGGGGTCCGTTAACGAAAGCAGGGCGATGACTGTCAGGAGCAAACCAAGCCTCACAACCCGAAACCGGCGACGGGTCGGTTTTGCTTTTTGGGCGGCAACAGGGGTGGAAGCGGAAGCGGTCATGCAGGATGGCGGGGCGGCATCCTACGCGAGAAAGAAGAAAAGGAAAGAAGCGGGTGGACTAAAGTGCAGGCACAAGGAGGGGCGGTTTCATACCGCCCTCCGGCAACGAGCGCTCCGCGTCGTTGTCGGCCTAGAGATCCAAGCTGCGCGGAAGGTTGCCGAATTTTGGCGAGCGACTTTGCGCTGGCGCGACCGTGGCTCGATGCGGCGCGGAGCGGCCGGATCGAGAGGGCGGTATAAAACCGCCCCTCCTTGGGAAGCGTCTTGCCTGCTATGTGGATTCGGGCGGCGCAACTTCCGGGGGCGCACAGTCTGGTTGGGCAGCGTCTGCCGGCGTGATCCCTGCTTCTTCCTCCTCCTCACGGCTTACCACAGGGGCGATCGCTTTCAGTTTTTCGCCCGTCTTCATGTTGATCAGTTTCACTCCCTGCGCGTTGCGGCCGGTCTCGCGGACCTCGCTGATCCGGGTCCGAACCATCTGCCCTTTGTTGGTGATCAACATCAGTTCATCGCTCTCCTTCACCGTAAGTGCGCCGACGACATTCCCAGTTTTTTCCGTGGTCTTCATCGTGATCACTCCTTTTCCTCCGCGCGATTGGATCCGATACTCTTCGAACATGGTCCGTTTGCCGATCCCGTTATCGCCTGCGACAAGCAACATGCAGTCGGGACTGACAAGCGCGGCAGCCACGACCAGGTCGTTCTTGTCGGGACGAATGCCCCAGACGCCGACAGTATTGCGTCCTTGATCGCGGAGTTCCCCCTCGTTGAAACGCAGGCTCATCCCTTGTTTGGTGATCAACACAATCTCATTGAGACCGGTCGTCAGGTTGCACGCAATCAGACGGTCGCCTTCCTCAATCTGTATCGCGATGATCCCGCCTTTCCGGATGTTCTTGAAATCGTTCAGGTTGGATTTCTTTACAATCCCGCTCCTGGTTGCGAACACGATGTGGAGTTTGTTGCTCCATGTCTCTTCGTCGATCTTCTGCCCTTGAACCCGGATGGTGGCCGCAATCTTTTCATCGCTGCGAAGTTCCAGAATATTGGCGATGGAACGTCCCTTTGAGGTCCGGCTCATCTCAGGAATCTCGTAAACCCGCTCCACGTAACAGCGTCCGGACTCGGTAAAGAACATGAGATAATCATGCGCGGTGGCTGTGAAGAGATGTTCAACGAAATCATCGTCCTCCTCTGTCATTCCCTCGCGAGTGACCATGCCGATGACACCTTTGCCCCCGCGGCGCTGGGCTTTATACTCGTTTACCGCGGTCCGCTTGATAAACCCGTTGTGTGTGATGGTGATGATGTTGCCTTCATTGGCAATGAGATCCTCCATGTTGATCTCACCTTCGTCGGGAACGATCTGTGTCAGGCGGGGATTGCCATGCTTCTGCTGGATGACACGCAACTCTTCCTTGATGATCGTCATGACCCGCGATTCCTTGGCTAGGATGTCGAGCAGGTCGCGGATGGTCATCAGCAACTCGTCGTATTGGGTCTTGATACTTCCGCGCTCCATCCCGGTCAGTTGATAGAGTCGCAAATCGAGGATCGCGTTGACCTGGCGCTCGGTAAAGGTATAGCGCCCATCGACAATTCGGGCACCGGCCCGGATCAGGATACCGAGGTCTTCAACGGCCTTCTCGGTCCAGCTTAAAGCGAGCAGCTTGCCTTTGGCATCGTCCCTGTTACTCGAGTCGCGAATGATCCGGATGAAATCGTCGAGATTGGCCAGCGCAATAAGATACCCTTCCAGCACTTCCGCCCGGTTCTCGGCCTGCGCAAGGAGATAGCGGGTCCGGCGCAGAACGACTTCGCGGCGATGTTCGATGAAACAAGCGATAGCTTCCTTGAGGCTGAGTAGCTTTGGTTTGCCGTGATCGATCGCGAGCATTGCCACTGCGAAGGAGGACTCCAGGGCCGTGTGCTTGTATAGATTGTTGATGACGACCTTGGGCAGCGCATCCCGCTTGAGTTCAATAACAACCCGGGTGTTCTCATCCGACTCATCGCGGATCGCGGTGATATCGGTGAGGGTCTTGTCATTCACCAAATCGGCAATGCGCGAAACCAGCACTGCCCGGTTCACATTGTAGGGAATCTCGGTAATGACGATCTGCTCGCGGTTGCCCTTGAGTTCTTCGACGCCTGCCACGCCGCGAACCCGGACCCCGCCTTTGCCGGTGGCGAAATACTGCCGGATCCCCGCTGAACCCAGGAGCATGCAGCCTGTTGGGAAGTCAGGTCCCTTTACGAACTGCATCAACCCTTCAAGTGTGATCTCCGGGTCATCAATCTGGGCGCATGTCCCATCAATGATCTCGCTCAGGTTATGCGGCGGAATGTTGGTTGCCATTCCAACCGCGATGCCAGTCCCCCCATTGACAAGGAGGTTCGGGAACGCGGCAGGGAATACAGTCGGTTCCTGGCGGGTCTCGTCATAGTTTGGAACGAAATCGACCGTGTCCTGGTCCATCTCATCCATGAGCGCGGCCCCGAGATGGCGCAACCGGGCTTCTGTATACCGCATCGACGCGGGCGGATCGCCCTCGACAGAGCCGAAGTTACCCTGGCCTTCGATAAGCATTTCGCGCATTGCCCATGATTGGGCCATGTGAACAAGAGTCGGATAGATGGCCTGGTCGCCATGAGGATGGTAGTTACCCATCGTTTCACCGACTATCTTCGCGCACTTGAGATGTTTGCGGGTCGGCTGGACCCCCAGTTCACTCATTGCAAACAGGATCCGTCGTTGTGATGGCTTCAATCCATCGCGGGCATCGGGAAGGGCCCGGGAAATGATGACCGACATCGAGTAGTCGAGGAACGACTTCGACATCTCTTCAGCGACATTAACAGGTTCGACTTTTTCGTTTTGGTTATACATCTAAAGAGAGAGAGATTCTTGGTGGCAGGTCGGCGGGTATCAGTCCCATAGGTCTTATTAGTCCTATAAGTCCTATTTCTTACACATCCAGGTTGCGCACATTGAGCGCGTTATCCTCGATGAACTGGCGCCGTGGTTCGACAACGTCGCCCATCAGGATCGTAAACATCCGGTCGGCTTCAACCGCATTGTGTTCATTCAGGTCGACCTTCAGCATCCGGCGCTTCTCCGGGTTCATCGTTGTCTCGTAAAGCTCCTTGGCATTCATCTCGCCAAGGCCTTTGAAGCGTTGGACGCTCATCCCTTTGCGCCCGATCTCGATCACTTTGCTTAAAATTTCAGGGATCGCAAACAGCGGGTGTGTCACCGCTTTCTCGCCGTCCCCTTCAATCAGGCTAAAGATCGGCTGATCGCTGTTGGAATAATGCTCGATCGTGAGTCCTTTCCGGGCCAGTTCTCCGAAGAGCTTCTGCGCGGAATTGGACTCGTGGAGTTCCACCAACCGGGCCCGCCGCCGGGGACCATCCGGTTTCTTGGCAGCAACCTTCTCGACCGGGACAGCCTCCGCGTTGTCGGGATTCACATCCATTGGGTCTTCAAAGAGATTGAGGTCCTTGTTATCGGGACTTAAAGCCCAGTTCCGGAGTTCAATTTCGTCGTGGAAATACTTGACGCTCTCCTCGTTGCCTTCGCGGATTTTGACGAGATAGGTCGGGAGCGTTCCGTCGGCGGTCCGCTCAGTTAGATAAGTCTCGAAGTCCCCGCCATGCCGGCGGACGGCTTCACTGAACTTGGCCATGCGTTCAAGTAACGCCAGGATTTCCTTGAGCTGTGTTGCGGTGAATTCCTTGCCATCGGCGAGGTTCTTGAAGCGCACTTCGTCGGCGCCAAGGTTGATCAGGATCCGGTTCAGAGCCGCGTCGTCATCGACATATTCCTCGCGCTTCTTGCGCTTGATTTTGTATAGCGGCGGGCACGCGATATAGACCTTGCCGGCCCGGACTAGCTCCGTCATTTGGCGGTAAAAGAACGTCAGCAGCAGCGTGCGAATGTGCGATCCGTCCACATCGGCATCTGTCATGATGATGATCCGTCCATACCGAAGCTTCGCCAGATTAAAGGCACCTTCCTGGTCCCCGGCACCGATTCCCGTCCCGATTGCCGTGATCAATGTCTGGATTTCCGTGTTCTGCAACACCTTGTCCAGGCGCGCTTTCTCGACATTGATGATCTTTCCCTTGATCGGGAGAATGGCTTGATATCGGCGATCGCGGCCTTGCTTGGCGGAACCGCCTGCCGAGTCGCCCTCGACAATATAAAGCTCCGTGAGCGAAGGATCGCGCTCTGAACAATCGGCGAGTTTGCCGGGAAGTCCGCCGCCGGTGAGGGCGCTTTTGCGAACCGTCTCACGCGCTTTGCGTGCGGCTTCGCGGGCGCGCGCTGCCATCAGGCATTTGTCGATCACCCGCTTAACGACGGGAGGGTTCTGATCGAAGTAAGTCATCAGCCCCTCGTAAGTAATCGAGGAGACGATCCCCTCGACTTCCGGGGTCACGAGTTTGACCTTGGTTTGGGATTCAAACCCGGGGTTGGGATGTTTGATGGCCAGCACGCAAATGAGGCCCTCGCGCACATCATCGCCGCTGATGGGCGGATCCTTTTCCTTGAGAAGATTGTTCTGCTTGGCGAATTGATTGATCGCCCGGGTCAAGGCCGTCCGGAATCCCGTCAGATGCGTGCCGCCATCCGGATTGGGAATGGCGTTGGTGAAGCAGAGGATCTGGTCGTTGTAGCTGTCGTTATACTGCATCACGCAGTCCACGATCATGTCGTCCTCTATCTCAACCTGGTCCTTGTTCTTGAAACTCACTTTGCGGCGGCCCGCCAAAATAATCGGCTTGGGATGGACCAGCGCCTTGTTTTCGCCGAGCTGCCGCACGAACTCCTCGATCCCCAGCTTGTAGAAGTATTGTTCCTTGCGGGTCGATGCCGCGCGCTCATCGGTGAGATTGATTTCCAGGCCCGGATTTAAAAATGCGAGCTCGCGCAGCCGGGTCGCCAGCTTCACAAACTGAAACTCGGTCGTGATCGTGAAGATGGTCGGATCCGGCTGAAACGTGATGAGCGTGCCGGTGCTCTTTTTGTTTTTAACTTCACCAATGACGATCAGCGGCTGGGTGGTAACCCCGCGCTCGAAACCCATGTGGTAAACCTTGCCATCGCGCTGGACTTCCACCTTGAACCAGTCCGAAAGCGCGTTGACGCACTTGGCCCCGACCCCGTGCAACCCGCCTGAATACTTGTATGCGCCTTGCCCGAACTTGCCGCCGGCGTGGAGATTGGTGAGGACGAGTTCAATGGCCGGGACCTTGAACTTCGGGTGCATATCGACTGGGATGCCGCGGCCATTATCGCGAATGGAGCAGGAGCCATCGACGTGAATATTGACATCGATCCGGGAACAATGTCCGGCGAGATGTTCGTCGATGGAATTGTCGAGCACCTCAAATACACAGTGATGCAGGCCGCGTTCATCCGTCGGACCAATATACATTCCGGGGCGTTGCCGGACCCCGGCCAGACCCTCGAGTTTGTCGATTTTCGACGCGTCGTAATTGGTGTCGTTGACCTCGTTTAGATTGGAATGTTCGGTCGCGTTTTCGAGGGAAGTTGGAGCGGGCTGATCGGCCATAGACGGGAAGAAAAAAGTGAGCCGTAACTCTAGGTGGATAGACCGGGTCTCACAAAGCTTTTTTTCGCCCAGAATCGCAAGTAATTGCGATGCCCGATTTCCGTCACCACAAGATGTTGGTGGACACCTTTTCCGCGCTTTGAAAATATCGCCCCCTTGAAAGCAGCTCTTTGGATTTGTTTTTGCGTCCTCCTCGCGGGCTTCGTGCGCTGCCACGACGTTCGCGATGTCTTCGTCGATGGCCACCTCTATTTTATCGATGCCGATTGTTACTCGCGGATGTCCCGGGCCCAGATCGTTTCCGAGCACCCCGGCACCATTCTCCGCCAGCACGATTTTGAGAATTTCCCAACCGGCACGCTCTCCCATACGACGGCTCCGTTGGATTATCTGATTGCTGGATTAAAGCGGGTGATGGATGGAGCCCTTGCCGTTGTCGATGACTCCAGTGTTTTAAAGGGGCAGGGACTTGATCTCGCGGGCGCCTTCATTTCGCCGCTGCTCGGAATGGCGACCACGCTTTTTCTCGGGTTATGGGTGCGCGGTATTGGTAACCCGATGGCGCGGTTCGGGGCGTTTGTCCCATTTGTATTTGCGGTGAGCCCAATCCTTGTCCACGGCACCGTGCTCGGCCGCCCGGATCATCAGTCACTGCTTATTTTCAGCCTCGCCGTTGCGCTCGGTGCCGAGTGCCGACTTTCCGGGGAACCGACGCAGGCATGGGCGCGCACCAGCGGAACCGCATGGGCCTTCGCCCTTTGGGTGTCGCTTTATGAACCGGCCATTCTGCTTCTGGTCGTTCTTGCCACATGGTTGATCTCTGCCCCACGACGCCTGCTTGGCAGGGAACGCCGCTGCTGGCTCTCAGCTTTTGTCATCGTCAGCGCAATCGCCTTCATCATCGAAGGATGGCGCGTGCAATTCCCGGATCCTTTGTTCCGCGGATTCCTCGAAAACTGGAGCCGCTCCATCGGTGAACTCGCGCATCCGGGATTCAATTTATTTTTAGGATGGCTCGGGCTTGGATTTCTCACGATGCCAGTGCTGTTGATTTTGGCGGGTTATCGAATCGACCGGAGAGCCTTTCCCATCCTTGGTTTGATGGGAGTGCTGATTGCGCTGACTTTCTGGCAAATGCGCTGGGGCTATTTCCTCGCATTAGTTTTTGTCATGGCGTTGCCGTGGCAATTGGCGCTGCTTCAGCGGCGCTGGGTGGCATCGGTTTGTTTCGGGCTTTCGCTCTGG
>JAYUPM010000447.1:0-7544 GCA_043760145.1 Spartobacteria bacterium | reverse complement strand
CATCCCTCATAATTCATCCTTCATCCTTTCATCGGTATGCCGGCTTGGAAGCCCGCGACACGGCAGGTTTGGAAACCTGCGCTACGCAGCCGGAGCGTCTATTCATGGACGCTGAGCGCGCATATTTCGAAAGGGGATTTTAACGCAGAGACGCAGAGTTTTTTTGTGGGAAATGGAACCGGAAAAAGAACGCCGCTCGACATTCGACATTCTGGTTTCGGCATTTCCCCAACCCTCTGCGTCTCTGCGCCTCTGCGTTAAAATTCCCCCTCCGGCTCCGGCGAGTTCAGTTCTCCGGCGACTGCTGTGGGAATTGGTGGCCGAGCGCGCCTCAACAACTGGCGAATCCCCGCAAAATAGCTCGATTGCCAGCGCTTAAAGAGGTTCGCTAAGGCATTCATTCGCCCATCCACGCCATTAACCGCACGATTTGAAACCATCCTCCCTCAAGCGGCCGCATAAAGTGTCTGTCCCCACCGCCCCTATCGAGGCGGTCAAATTGGGCTGATTCTGAATCTGGCGAACAAAACAAGAATGGGGACAGACAAACTGGGATGGCTTGAGGGAGGATTGGTTCAAATCGGGCGGAAGGTTGGCGCGGATGGGGAAAACTGAGGAACCAGACCCTCCCGCGGAGAAAAGCGACGGGACGTCGCTGCCACGATTCTTGCTCTTTATCCGCGTCAATCCGTGTTATCTGCGGTTCAAAATTCCGGAGCTGCAAAGAGGTTTAACCACAGATTTCGGGCATTTACACAGATCCGGAAACAGGGGAATCCCCAATATTTCAGAGTGGCTGCCCATAATCCGTGGACGCTGCGAGTAGTGCCTTCCTCTGCGTCCTCTGCGAAAAATCCATCATTGAACCCCTGGTTGAAGTCTCTCACTGGGTCCGCAGATTACGCAGATTCTCGCAGATAACCGCAGATAAGCCCCGGAGGCGGAGGTCATCAGGATTCGAGCGTTTTGAACGCCGGCCTTGCCCGATCTTCATCTGCGGAAATCTGCGGTAATCTGCGTAATCTGCGGTTAAAATGTGAGGTGTCACTTCCCGGGGTTGCCGGCAAAAACTCGCAATCGACTTCTTGTGAAAACCACCCGCCAACCCTTATAGAAGCAAGACTCCCGCCCCGTTTTTTCCACCCTGTGGGATGCTAGTGTTATGATTTCATCAAATGCACTCTGACCACACTGTCACCCGCCGCTGGATTGGCCCCGGTTTTATCATGGCTGCCAGCGGGATCGGAGCCAGTGACATCATCGCGGCGAGTGTCGGCGGCGCGATGTTTGGGCGGACCCTTTTGTGGGCGCTCGTGCTCGGGGCGTTTTTTAAATTTGTGCTCAGCGAAGGACTCGCGCGCTGGCAGCTCGCCACCAACACCACGGCCCTCGAAGCATGGGCGCGTTATCTCCCGCGCTGGGTGCTGGCGCTCTTCGCCGGTTATCTTGTGCTCTGGGCCATCGCGGTGAGCGGCGCGCTGATCGGCGGCTGCGGGCTGGCCATCGAAAATCTGAGCGGCGGTGCCATCCCGCGCTCCTGGGGGGCGTTTGCGCACGCCATCATCGCTTATTTCGTGATCAGTGTGGCGGGCACAAATGGGTTTACCCGCCTGATGAAACCGCTAATCGCGCTCATGTTCATCAGCATCGTGGCGTGCGCGGTGATCACCTTTGAAGATCCAATGGCCACGGTGCGCGGCCTTCTGACACCAAGAATCCCGGAGGGTGCTGGCACTTATGTCCTCTCGCTCATTGGCGGGATCGGCGGTTCGCTTACGTTGCTGAGCTACAATTACCTGCTCCGTGACGAAGGCCGCGTCGATCCGCGCGCCCTCCATGCCGTGCGCCTCGACCTCGGTCTCGCGTATATTTTCACCGCCATCTTCGGCATATCAGTGATGCTGATCTCTGAGCGGGTCTTCTATTCGGCCGGCATCGCAATCAGCGATCGCGAAGCTGTCTCGCGCATGGCGTTGCAGCTCGGCGCGCTTCTCGGACCCGCCGGCTTCTACATTTACTCCATCGGTTTTTGGGCCGCAGTTCTCGCCTCACTTTTCGGCGTGTGGCAAACCATCCCGTTCGTTTTCGTCGATTGCCACAGCCTCCTGCGCCGCCTGCCCGATGCCCAACGTAAAGCCGCCATGCGCGTCTCCTCGATGCCTTATCGTGCCGCGCTTCTATTCATGGCCGTGGCCGCTGTCCCGTTTGCGTTTCTTGGAAGCCCGTTGCTGGTCATTGTCGGATTCACAGTTCTGGGCAGCGTGTTTATCCCGTTCCTTGCCGCGACACTACTTTACCTGAACACCGCCGTCCCGTGGCCCGGACCGATCCGGAGCAATCGAATGCTCACCAACGCAATGCTTGTGGTCATCATGCTCCTATTCCTCATCGTCGGAGCCGTCGAAATCGCCGCGCTGATTCGATAGACGTCAGGCATTGCCACCGGGCCCACTTCAATGGAAAAACAAAGCATGAGCAGCAGCGACCACCTCGCAGACGACGGCTATCAAACCCTGTTGGGGAAAATTTCCGGCGTATACACGGCTGGTCAGACGCGGGCGACGCAGGCCGTCAACGCCCACATCACCGAAACCTACTGGCAGATCGGCCATGACATCGTTGAGTTTGAGCAGGGCGGCAACATTCGTGCGGAATACGGCAAACGACTGGTGACCAGTCTCGCGAGAGACCTTAGCCTTCGGCACGGCAAAGGATTTAGCCGCAGCAACGTCATGATGATGAAAGCCTTTTATCTGGCTTTCCCAAAAGTCCAGACGCTGTCTGGACAATTGAGCTGGTCGCACTACGTCGAGTTGCTCTCGATTAGCGACGGTCTGGAACGCGCCTTTTACGAAAAGCAGGCTGTTGCCGAAAAGTGGAGCGTGAAAGAGTTGCAACGGCAGAAGCGGACCTCTCTTTTTCTCCGGCTTGCCGCAGGAAAGGACCGGGAAGGCATTCTGGCTCTGGCTCGTGAGGGACAGAGCGTAACACAGCCGCAGGAACTCGTCCGAGATCCCTATGTCTTCGAGTTTCTCAAAATCCCGGAGCCTCATCACCTCACCGAAACCGACCTCGAAACCCGGCTCTGCGACCACCTTCAGCCCTTTCTTTTGGAACTCGGCAAAGGCTTTACCTTCGTCGGCCGGCAATACCGCATCACCCTCAACAATACCCACTACCGGGTGGACCTCGTTTTCTACCACCGCATCCTCCGCTGCTTCGTCCTCATTGATTTGAAAATCAACGAAGTCGAGCACCACGACATCGGGCAAATGAACATGTATCTCGGCTACTTCGCGGCCGAAGAGAACACCGAAAGCGACAATCCGCCCATCGGCATCATCCTCACCCGGAACAAGGACGAGCTGCTCGTCGAATACGCCACCTACGAGATGAACAGCCAGCTCTTCGTCCAGAAATACCAGCTCTACCTGCCCGACCGCGAAGAACTCCGCCGCGAACTGGAACTCACCCTTCAAATCGCAGAAGACCCTACCAAAACTGAAAACGACCGACCGGGTGAATGATCCGAACCTATCGCCGGGTTAAGGCGCTTGGAAGTCTTTCAGCGATACCAAGGGTCTTGAGTTTGCAGGAACTGTTGAAGGCCATTCGGTAAGCATGTCATCCTCCAAATGATGGAAGTGGCAGCCCGCCTCCCGACGCAGACTGATCGTTTTCGCGCAGCGATCTAAAGCCGCTGTTCTGTCTCCGACTGATCACTGTTCACTGTCCTACTGTTTACTGCTTCCCTTGGTGCCTTGGTGGTTGATTCATCTTCCGCTTTCCGCTTTCCGCTTTTCTTCCCCAGTGCTCGCTCAAATTAATCCCTCACTTCTGATCGCAGGGGCACTCATTGCCTATTGCCTCGTCATGGCAGCGAACCCGGTCCGGCGCAGCTTCGGTGATGGGTTCCGCGCGATCGGCCGTTACCGGGCGCTTTGGGTGACAATTGGGTGCCTCGGCTTTTGCCACGCGCTCTTTCAACTCGCGCTGCGGATTTATTTCCACAATGTGCTGCCGCCTGCGGATCGCCCCCCATTCCTTTGGGTTCGGGATGCGTGGCGCGATCCGCAATTGTGGCTCCACGGCTCGCCGCAATCGCTATGGCATTTGCCCATGGCCGAATTCCGCCTCGTGTTGAATGAAAGCATTCTTCCCTGCATTGGAAAGCCTCTCCGGGGTATTCAACAACATCATTATCACCTTCCCACTCTCCGCAGTGGCGGTCCTGCTCTTTCTCGTCAACTGGCGCGGGCACCATGGGATCTTCTCCGCAGCTTTACGGAAACGTTGTGGAGTATGGAGCGCTGCGGTGCATTTACTTGTCGTCCTCTGCGCAATCGCGGCCCTCGCCAAGCCGTTTATTTACGTGGTGCCGCATTTGCTCAAGGCGCGGGGTGCGGGAATTGACGCCCAATTGCTCTGGTTCCAATGGTCGCCTGTCGTGGTCTGGCTCTCGTTTCTTTTTGAATACCTCTTCGGCGTCGCCGTGCAAATGTATCTGATCCTCATGGCGTATCTTTGGGTGCGCGGCTTGAGCTTTACCCATCATGATCTGCTCGAGTTCGCCATTCGCCGATTCAGCTATGTGATGAAATGGGCCGCCGTGGTGATGCTTCTGAGCACGCTCTGTATTGATGCTCCATTGATCCTCAAAAATTTCCCGCTCTTTGCGCCATAGTTTCCAGAGGCGGATCTGTTCCGATCTCTGCTGCCCGGGTGCCTGATCTTAACGACGTTCCTGTTGTTGAGCGCCTCGATGCAACTCACCCTCGCCCTTCACAATGAGTCGTGGGCAAAAGCTGTCCGCCATCATGGCCGATTTATTGTCCGGCACGGTTGGCTATTTGCCTGGTATCTGCTGGTTGCCGGCCTCTATTTCTTTGCCCTCAATGCCTGCGATCTTGCGTGCCGACGAGGTTTGGGTGAAGGAACTGCCATTTGGGTTGCATGGACGCTCGCCTTTCCATAAGTGGCCGGCGTAATTTCCGCGTGGCTCCTTACAAGCCGGGTCGCTCTCTTCAAATGCTGTGAGCATGACCTAGTTCCCGTCTACTTCTTCTCTCACTGATGATCCGCCAACTCGAAACCCGGGCGCTTTCCTGCAGCCACAACGGCGTCGGGTTGCACGATCTCTCCCTGGTGTTCGGGCCGGCAAGTTTCAACCTGCTCACTGGCCCGGAAGACTCGGGCAAAGAATTGTTGTTACGGCTCCTCGGCTTGTTGGAACGGCCATGCAGCGGCGAAATTTTCGTGCAAGGCGCTCCCACCTCGAGCCTCGATGAACCGGCAAGGGCCCAGCTGCGCAACCTGCAATTCGGCTATCTATTCAGCGCCCCGTTTTTGCTCCCTTCACTCAGCATTCTCGAAAACGTTGCGATGCCGTTGTTCCGAATATCCAATTTGGATCCGATGCAGGCGCACAAACGGATGGATGAGCTTCTCGATTTTGTCGGCATGACGGGCCGCGAGCAGGAAGGGGTTGAACTTCTCACACCGCGGGATCAACAGCGGGTGGCTTTGGCGCGTGGATTGGCCAATGGACCCTCGGTGCTATTTATCGAGAACCTTGATGCCCAAGCGGACGGAGCTGAGTTGCATGAGTTTGCCGCGCTGCTTCGACGCGCTGCTGCATCATGGCAGACCACAGTGATCGCCACCGCTTCGCGTCCAACGGGGGTTCCCGGAGACCGGATCATCGAGCTGGTCAACGGACGCGCGCATCACGATTCAATGGAGCCGTTTCATGACTGAAGCCGAGCAAATCACACGCGCCAGCAAGTCCAACCTCGCGCTCGCTTTCATCGCGCTCGATCCGGAACGGCGCCGGGATATCTCCACGTTTTATGCGTTCTGCCGCATCATCGACGACATAGCTGATGATCCCGCCGTCCCGCCAGTCCAGCGACAATTAGGTTTGGATCAATGGAAGAAAGCGCTCGCCCAGCCGACGGCCGGGGATCCCGCGCTCGCATCGGCGGTCCGGGAATTGATCGCCAAATATCGGATCCCGACTGAACATTTTTTCGAGATCATTGCGGGGTGCGAGATGGATCTGACCCAAGTCCAGTATGAGACATGGGATGAGCTGCGCCATTACTGTCACCGGGTGGCGAGCGTCGTGGGTCTGATCAGTATCGAGATCTTTGGATACCGCGATGCGGGCTGCCAGCTCTATGCCAGGGAACTCGGGCTCGCCCTTCAGTTAACCAACATCCTTCGTGATGTCGGCCAGGATTACGCCAATGAACGCCGCATCTATCTGCCTCGCGAGGAAATCGCACGGTTCGGATACAGCGCGGAATCTTTGGCCGCTGGCGAGCGCAACGCCAATTTCCTCGCCTTGATGAATTTCCAGGCCGAGCGCGCCATTGATCTGTATGCGCGGGCGCAGGCGGCGCTCACTCCCATCGATCGGCGCTCCATGATCGCGGCGGAAATCATGCGCACCATTTATCGCCGGATCTTAAGCAAGATGCAGAACGACCAGTTCCAGGTCTTCAAGCAACGATACCGGCTGAACAAGTTCTCCAAGCTCCTCTGCATAGCGCGGGTCTATCTCTTCCCATAATCGTCCTCGTCCTCGTCCTTCGTCCTTCGTCCTTCGTCCTCGTAAAGTAATTGCCGCCCTCAATCCCTTCCGAAAGCGCCAGAGGACAGGCGCACTACAAAACGCTGTCGCGGTAAATAGCGCGTCATTCATCCTGCAGATTTGGGGCCGATCCGCCGCATGGAAAGGATCGCGATGATCGGCCAGTGCATAGAGCCCGGAGGAATCCACAAAGACCTCACGCCCCATAAACGATGCGGTCGATCTCCTTGTTGCCGAGTTTACCGCCCGGTCCCTCGAATCCGAGCCGCATTGAACACTGTCCTGACTTTGCACTTTTTACTTCCCCCTCCCCTCCCCCCCCGGCGAGCGCTCTAGACAAACAGCCCCGACCGGGAGAGAAGGACTATGTGAAAAAGACTTTCCCACTGAGCGCGCCCAATCATCAACCACCGCGGGTCATCGCGGCCATCAAGAATGATGTCCGTAAATACCTGAAGCGGGAGCGGCGCAAGACGCTTCCAGAAGGGGCGCAATACTGGCAATTCGATTGCAAAGTCGGTTACGGGGAAGCGGCCCCGGAGGTGAAGAAGGCGTCCGAGCTCATCGCCGCCATCGATCTGGGTGCGGAGCGGGAATGCGCGACGATATATATTGAGATTGTGGCATCCCCGGGCGTGAGGGCGGCTGGTGGGGAACAAGTGAACAGTGAACAGTGAACAGTGAACAGTGAACAGTGAACAGTGAACAGTAATCAGTAATCAGTAATCAGTATTCAGTATTCAGTATTCAGTATTCAGTATTCAGTATTCAGTATTCAGTATTCAGTATTCAGTGAAGTGGCACTGATCACTGACCACTGACCACTGATCACTGATCACTGCCCCCTAGTCCCAATGCCTTTCGGAAATTAGGCCTTTATTTTAGTTAGTTTATACTCCGTGGCCCCTGAAGAGTAAGTATTCTTTGTTAGCCGTGGCCAGCTTCCGAC
>JAYUPM010000446.1:0-7556 GCA_043760145.1 Spartobacteria bacterium | reverse complement strand
CCATGTGCGTGCAATCCTTCTTGAAATCCAGAATGCTTCGGTGGCGGCGATGACAGCGACCCAGCAAGGGAGCAGGGCGGTGGAAGCGGGGCTGGAGCAATCGGGTGCCGCGGGCGCCGCCATCGATGCGCTCAGCGAAAGTGTGGAGCAGGCGGCGGAAGCGGCGAACCAGATCGCGGCTTCGAGCCAGCAGCAATTGGTCGGCATCGACCAAGTCGCCATGGCGATGGAAAGCGTCAAGGAGACGAGTGTCCAAAGCGTTGAGAGCGCCAGGCTTTTGGAGCAGGCAGCTGCCGGGCTCAATGTCCTTGCCAGCCAACTCAAATCGGGGGCCTTAACCACTTGAACCGAGAATCTTTCAACCAAGAGTAACGTATGCCCGGGCAAGACGATGAATTCCTCGCGCGACTTCGGGCCACGTTTTTCCTGGAGGCCGAAGAGCATCTCCAGGCAATTTCCGCCGGCTTGCTGGAATTGGAGGCGCAACCGGGCTCTGAGCAGAGCGCGGCGACCGTGGAATTGATTTACCGGGAGGTCCACAGCCTCAAGGGGGCGGCTCGCGCGGCCAATGTGAGCACGGTGGAAACTGTTTGCCAGGCCCTTGAGAGCATCTTTGCCGGGTGGAAGTCGCGGGTGCCTGCCCCCAAAGAGTTCGACCTTATGTATCGTGCAACCGACGCATTGCGCGCGGCTCTCTCCTCAGCGCCGGCCGCCGATTCCGGTGCTTTTCTCGCCCTTGTGCATGAGTTGAACGCTCTCGATGGCAGCGGCGGCGCCGCGCGGAATGCGTCCGCTGGCACCGGGAAGGGAGCTCGCGGCGTGCCCCCCACGAGCGGGCCGATTGCCGTTCCTCCTGAGAGGCCCGCCGAGCGCCCCGCCATCAAAACGGTGCGGATCGCGACAGCGAAGCTCGCTGCCGTGCTCTTGCAAGCCGAGGAGCTCTTGCTCGGCAAGCTCACTGCCACGCAACGCACCGCGGAACTGCATGAGCTCGCGGCCGTTGGCGCAACCTGGCTCAAGCAATGGAACCGGATTCAACGCGAAGTCCGCCAACTTAGGACGGGATCCTTCAGCGCATCCGCCGAACCGTCCCGGCACCCGGTGGTGCTGGAGTTTCTCGAGTGGAACCGGGTGTGGATGAAGTCGTTTCAGGAAAAACTGGCTGCGATCGCGAAATCGGCCGAGCACGACCGATACGAGCTGGGCGGGGTCGTTGACACTCTTCTTGAAGACACCAAGAAACTGCTGCTGATGCCCTTTGAAACTGTGCTGGAGCCTTTCCCACGACTTGTCCGCGATCTCTCACATGCCCAGGGCAAGGAGGCGCATTTTGTGGCGCGCGGAGCCGATGTGGAGATCGATAAACGGATCCTTGAGGAGATAAAGGATCCGCTCATCCACATGCTGCGAAACAGCCTCGATCATGGGGTGGAGCCTCCGACTGAGCGGCTCCGGCTGGGGAAACCGCTGCGCGCGACGGTGGTGATCTCGGTGGCGCAAGTCGGCGGGAGCGACGTTGAGATAATCGTTACAGACGATGGCCGCGGCATCGATATCGAGCGGGTAAAAGCCGCGGCTGTCAAACGCGCCCTGGTAAGCGCCGGGGCAGCCGCGCAGATGACCCGGCAGCAGGCCAGCGCGTTGATCTTCCTCTCGGCGCTCTCCACAAGCGCCATAATCACCGAAATCTCCGGACGCGGCCTTGGCCTCGCCATTGCGTGCGAGAAAGTGGAGAAGCTCGGTGGCCGTATTTCCGTGGAGTCGGATCCAGGCAAAGGGACCACTTTTCGGATTTTTCTCCCACTGACACTGGCGACGTTCAAAGGGGTGCTGGTTGAAAGCGCGGGGCAACGGTTTGTGATCCCGCTGGCCAATGTGGAGCGCGTTTTGCGCATTCTCTCCGAGCAGGTGCGCAGCGTGGAGCACCGGGATACGATCATGGTGAACAACCAGGTCGTGCCACTGGTTGGGCTCCAATGGGTGCTGGGGCTGACCCATTTGCCCGGCCCGGCGCAAAAGTTCATCCATGCCGTCGTCCTCGGGACAGGCGCGAAACGGATCGCGTTTCGGGTCGATGCGGTGCTTAACGAACAGGAGGTGCTCGTGAAAAACCTGGGCAAGCCGCTGGTCCGCGTCCGCAATGTGGGAGGAGCCACTGTGCTGGGCTCGGGCCGCACCGTGGCAGTGCTCAACGTTGAAGACTTGATGAAGTCGGCGGTGAAAGCGGCGGCGGCCTCCAGTTTTGCGTTAGCGCAAGAGGATAAAGAACCGGTCAAGCCCGTGTCGATTCTCCTTGCGGAAGATTCAATTACAGCGCGGGTTTTGCTCAAGAATATCCTCGAGTCGGCTGGTTACCGTGTGAGCACCGCGGTCGATGGCGCGGAAGCTTTGAGCGCCCTCCAGCGCCAGCATTTTGATTTGCTCGTTTCCGACGTGCAGATGCCGAAGATGGATGGCTTCGTTCTTACGAGCCGGATCCGATCGGATAGAGAACTGGCGCAATTGCCCGTGGTGCTTGTGACGGCGCTCTCGTCTCCCGAAGATAGAGAGCGCGGGATTGAGGTTGGGGCCAGCGCATACATTGTCAAAAGCAGTTTCGACCAGAGCGATCTGCAGAAAGTGATCAGCACGCTCTTATGATCCGGGTCCTTGTTGTCGAAGATTCGCGCACCTGCCAGGAATACCTTGCGTATCTCCTCTCGTGCGACCCTGAGATTGAAGTGGTCGGCACCGCAAGCAGTGGGAGCGAGGCGATTGAGTTCCTCGGGCATTGCACGCCCGATGTCGTGACGATGGATATCCGAATGCCGGGAATGGACGGCATCCAAACCACCCGCCGCATCATGGAGACACGGCCGCTGCCGATTGTCATCGTCAGCGCCGCGATCAATCCATCGGACGTTGAAACCAGCTTTCGAGCACTGGAAGCCGGGGCGATCGCGGTGGTGGAGAAGCCGTGGGGAATCGGCCATTTTCAGGAGCAGCCAATGGCAAAGATGCTGGTGCAGACAGTCAAGAACATGGCGGGGGTTAAAGTGATCAAACGCTGGCCAAAGCCTCAGCGCGACGCGAATTCTCCCAATCATTGCACCGCGGCGGCGGAGATTATCGAGCCTGGGGCGGTGAAGTTGGTGGCTATTGGGACCTCCACGGGCGGACCACCGGTTCTTAAAACCATCCTCTCCCGGCTTCCTCATGATTTCCAAGCGCCCATCATCATTGTGCAACACATCGCCCCGGGTTTTCTGCCGGGACTCGCCGCATGGCTTCAGGATGTCACCGGATTTCCTGTCCATATAGGGACCGAGGGAGAAACGCCACGGCCCGGGTGCGCTCTTTTGGCACCGGACGGAATGAAGATGGGGATCGATCGGCACGGCCGAATAGCGCTTGCCCATGGGAAACTGGAGGAGGGGTTGTGCCCGTCGGTGTCACATCTTTTTGGCTCGGTTGCCACGGTCTACGGCGCCAGCGCGATTGGGATCCTCCTTACCGGCATGGGCAAGGATGGAGCGGCTGAACTCAAAACACTGCGCGAAACCGGGGCGATCACCATCGCGCAGGACCAAGAGAGTTCGGCTGTGCATGGGATGCCGGGGGAAGCGATCCGGCTAAATGCGGCAACACTGGTCCTTTCGCCGGAGAAAATTGCTGATATATTGGCGCAACTGGTAAAATCCAGGGCCTATGAATGCGAAGGCGAATAAGGAGAATAAGAATAAGGAGAAGATCGAGGTTCTCATTGTGGAGGATAGTCGCACTCAAGCAGCGCTATTGTGCCACTTGCTGGAGGGTGCCGGTTACGCGGTGCGCTCGGTAAAAAATGGCCGGGATGCGTTGGAGGCGCTCCGTGAGCGCAAGCCGGGATTGATCATCAGCGATATCATGATGCCGGGGATGGACGGTTACGAGCTGTGCAAGACGATTAAAAGCGATCCGGTTTTAAGCGATATCCCGGTGATTTTGCTGACCAGTCTCACCGACCCCGTCGACATCATTCGCGGACTGAATGCCCAGGCGGATTATTACTTTACCAAACCTTACGACCAACAATTCCTGTTGAGCCGTGTCGAGACGTTGCTGGTGGAGCTTTCGGGCGCATCCGAGGGCGCATCCGAGGGCGCATCCAATGGCGCATCCGAGGGCGCATCCGAGGGCGAGCTGGCAGTCACCCTCAACGGAGAGCGTTACGTGATCCAATCCGGACGCCAACAGATGCTCAACCTGCTCATGTCCACTTATGAGAGTGCCATTCAGCAGAACCGCAAATTATTGGAGGCGCAGATCGAACTTAAAGGGCTCTATACCAAGCTCTCGCGGGATCATAATCTGCTGCGGACGTTGCTCGATGTCCTTCCCGAGAGAATTTACGTCAAGGATTCGGACGGTTCTTATGTCGCCGATAACATTGCCCACAGCCGTTTACTCGGCTGCGAATCCCCGGAGGAAGTGGTCGGCAAAACCGTTTTTGACTATTTTCCGAAGGGTCCAGAAACAGAGTTTGAGAGCGAAGACCGCGAGGTTATCCAATCCGGGGAACCGCTCTTTGACCAGGAGCACATCAGCGTTGATGGGACCGGTCAGCAGAGCTGGAGTTTGACAACCAAAATGCCGTTTCGCGACAGCAACGGCCGCATAATCGGCCTTGTCTGCACCAGCCACGACATTACCCAGCGCAAACTCCAGGAGGAGCAGCTCGCCCATTACGCAGAGGAGCTTGACCAAAAAAACAAGCAGATGGAGGAGGATCTCGAAACTGCCCGCGAACTCCAGCAGGCGTTGCTTCCGGAGCGGATCTTCCATTTTCCACGGGATGTGGCCCCCGAAAAAAGCGCGATTCACTTCTGTTATCATTACCATCCGGCGGCGATCATCGGCGGCGATTTTTTTCAAGTGCTGGCGCTTTCCCCGAAAGAGACGGGGATCTTTTTGGGCGATGTCATGGGACACGGCATCCGACCGGCGTTGGTCACCGCGATCCTGCGCGGGCTCATTGAGGAATTGCGTCCCGTCGCGCGCGATCCCGGCGAGTTTATGAGCAAGATCAACCGCGGTTTGTCCGGAATCCTGCACCAGTCCAGCACGCCCATTTTCGCGTCCGCTTTCTATTTTGTTGCCGATTTGGAGGCGGGCGAACTTCGCTTTGTCAACGCGGGCCATCCCAACCCGCTCTTCCTGCGTCCCTCCGGGAACTTGCTTTACCCGCTGCGCCAGGAGAGCGGGGTTGAACGGGGGAAGGTCATCGGGATGTTTGAGGATGCCGAATACACCACCTCGCGAGCTGAGCTTAAAGTCGGCGACGAGCTGGTGCTTTTTACAGACGGCTTATTTGAGGTCGATGGTCCTCACAACGATTTCTTTGACGAGCAGCGGCTCATGGAAGCCGTCCGCAACCGGATCCGGCTCCCGCTTCCGGTGCTCTTCGATGAGTTACTCGCCGAGATCCAGGAGTTTTCCGTGAGCGGGCAATTTAACGACGATATGTGCTTGATCGGAATGGAAGTGGGCCGGCTCGCCTGATCGGAGGAGATCGGACCGATCGGTCCGATCCGACCGATTCGACCGACCTCCGCCCTCCGCCCTCCGCCCTCCGCCCTCCGCCCCTAGCTTTCCGGTTCGCCTTGGGAGCCGCCTTCTTCAAGGCTTCGCAGGACATCGGTGCGATCCTCGACTTCATCCCAAACGTCACGGCTGACATAGATCGGGGCGCTTTGCTGGATCGCAAGTGCGAGGCAATCGCTTGGACGGCCGTCGAGCTCGATGATCTTCTTTTCGAAAAGCTCATTTTGCGCGCCGATAATGAGCCGCGCAAAATAGGTCTCGCTCTTGAGATCATTTATAATGACCCGCTCCACCCTGGCTCCGAGCGCCGCCATCAGGTGTCCCATCAAATCGTGAGTCAGGGGCCGCTCCTTGCGGGTGCTGTTCATGAACATCGTGATCGCTGCGCCCACGCTTTCATCGACGTAAATCACGAAAACCTTCTCGTCGTTGCCGATAAATACCGCCCTCCCGGTATTGAACGGCAGGACGGCACGCACCTGCACTTGGACGACGTCTTTGTTCATTGGCGAAAGAGGCTAGTCAGCTTCCCTCCGCTTGACAAGGTGCGGCCCGACTTTGCTCATTATCAGGTGGCATCCGGAGTGGGGTCCTGCGGCGGAAGCGTATTTTTTTTGGATCAACTCTCGACACCCGCCCTCCAGTTCCTTATTTCGCGCGCCATGCAGCAGACTTGGGACATTCCTTCCGCCACCGCGCTTTACAACATCGATCGCTGGGGTCTCGGCTATTTTTCGATCAACGGGAAGGGGAATATCCAAGTCTGTCCGACCCAAAATCCGGGGACGCCGATCGACGTGATGGAGGTGATCGCCGAGGCGCGGAGTGAATATGGGCTTGGTTTCCCAATGGTTTTGCGTTTTCAGGATTTGTTGCGGCACCGGGTTGAGACCATCAACAAGGCATTCATTTCCGCGATCGAGGAGGCGGCCTATAAGAATGTCTATCGCGGTGTTTTCCCGATCAAAGTCAACCAGTTGCGGGAAGTCGTCGAAGAGATCGTGGAGGCCGGGACCCCTTATCACTTTGGGCTCGAAGCCGGGAGCAAACCTGAATTGCTGGCAGCCCTCGCCATCCATCGCGACCCCGAGTCACTCATCATCTGCAACGGATACAAGGATTCGCTCTTTATTCAAAACGCGTTGCTCGGGCGCAAACTAGGCAAGAAGGTGATTCTGGTTGTGGAGAAGCTTGAGGAATTGGCGCAGATCCTCGCCGTTTCCAAGGAAGTCGGGGTGGAGCCGATGATTGGTGTGCGGGTGCGGCTTGCGGCCAAGGGTTCAGGGAAATGGGCCACCAGCGGGGGCGAGAATGCAAAGTTTGGGTTGAGCACCGCCGACCTCGTCGCGGCAAGCATCACGCTCAAGGAAGCCGGCCTCGCGCACTGCCTCAAACTGGTGCATTTCCATGTCGGTTCGCAGGTGCCCGATATCGGGACCATCAAGCGGGCGGTGAGGGAGGCTGCGCGCTTTTATACGAAGATCGCGAAGATGGGTCATGGCCTGGAATACCTCGACGTCGGCGGCGGGCTCGGGGTCGATTACGACGGGTCGCGCACGGCGTTCGAGAGTTCAACCAACTATTCGCTCCAGGAATATGCCCGGGATATCGTCTGGAATATCATGGATGTATGCGACTCGGAGAAAGTGGCGCACCCTGCGATTGTGAGTGAAAGCGGCCGGGCGATCGTGGCGCATCACTCGATTCTGGTGGTGGAAGCGTTTGGTTCCATTGAGAAAGATCGGGGCTCGATTCCGGTGGAGCCGCGGGAGAGCGATCCGAAGTTATTGGCGGATATTCTGGATGTGCAGCGCCAGCTATCGCGCCAGAACCGGCTTGAGTCCCTGCACGATGCGCAGCAGATCAAGGAGCAATCGCAATCGATGTTTGACCTGGGGCTTCTTGAGCTTGAGAGCAAAGCCAAGATTGAGACTATCTACTGGCAAATCGCGCGGACCATCGTCGATTATTGCGGCGGGACAAAATACGTCCCC